>JACPYM010000012.1 GCA_016196035.1 Acidobacteriota bacterium
CATATTGGTAGTCAGTAGTCAGTAGTCAGTAGTCAGTAGTCAGTAGTCAGTAGTCAACGGGCGGTTGTAATTAACCGACTACCGACTACCGATTACCGGCTACTTCATTCTCTCAACAATGGTGCAAGTCGCCATGCCATGCCCAGCGCACATCACTTGCAGGCCGAATTGGCCGTCAACGGCGTCGAGGCCTGTCAATAGCTTCGCCAGCAAGATCGAGCCGGTCGCGCCGACCGGATGGCCGTGCGCAATCGCGCCGCCCCAGGGGTTGACCTTAGCCATATCGGGTTTGAGTTCGCGCTCCCAGCACAGCACGACGGTGGCGAAGGCTTCGTTGATCTCGAACCAGTCAATGTCATTGATCGTCAGTCCGGCTTTTTTGAGCGCCAGTTGCGTTGCCGGAATCACGCCGGTGAGCTGGAAAGTCGGATCGCTGCCGACGGCGACGCGAGCGCGGAACTTTGCGCGCGGCTTGAAGCCATCCGCTTCAGCGCGTTCCCGATTCGCCACGAGCACCGCCGCCGCGCCATCCGAAATCTGGCTGGAATTGCCTGCCGTGACGACGCCATCGCCAGCCGGGCGAAAGACCGTCGGCAACGAACCCATCTTGGCCGGATCAATCTTTTCGCGCACGCCCTCATCCCAGGTCAGCGAAATGTTCTTGCCCTCGGCGTCTACGCCCGGCGTCGGCAGGATTTCTTTATGCCGTTGCTCTTTGATTGCGGCGAAGGCGCGGCGATGACTTTCGGTGGAAAAGCCGTCCACGTCGGCGCGCGTGAGGCTCCATTTGTCGGCAATCATTTCGGCGCTGATGCCTTGATGCGCGAGGTCGTGATGCTCCTTCATCGCCTCGTAAATCTTGGGCCAGACGCCCGCGCCATCGCTGCCCATCGGCACGCGCGTCAGGCTCTCGACGCCGCCCGCGATGATGTAATCGGCATCACCCGCGACAATCGCTTGCGCGGCGAAATGAATGGATTGCTGCGCTGAACTGCAAAAACGATTGAGCGTGACGCCGGGCACCTCAATCGGGAATCCGGCCAGCAAGGCGGTGCGGCGCGCGATGTTCATGCCTTGCTCGCCGACCTGGCCGACGCAACCGATGATGACGTCTTCGATCTTGGCCTTGTCTACGCCGGTGCGTTTGACCAGGCCTTCCAAGGCGTGCGCCAGCAATTGATCGGGGCGCGTGTCACGCAGTGCGCCTTTGTTGCGGCCTATCGCCGTGCGCACGGCGTCAATGATGACTGCTTCTGCCATAACGATTACTCCTGTTTTAGCTAGTGATGGAATGAAGAATGCGGGTTAAGGATAATGCAAAAGGCCGGTGCGCGCCTAATCGCTTACCCACGCCAAAAAATTTCTTGCCGTAAATTTTCCGGGGCTGGCTTTGCGGCTCTGCCGCTTGATGTGCGGAAGGTCTCTGACCTTCCGGCCAACGGCTACAACTCTATTGGGGCTCTGCCCCAAACAGTCGGGGCGTAGCCCCAGGAAAAGCGCCACACGCCCGGAAGGTCACAGACCTTCCGCACATCGGGCGGCAAAGCCGCAGTCAGGTTCACCGAATTTTTTACAGCAAGAATAATTTTCCCGCGAAGATACACGAAGGGGCACAAAGAAAACCAAAATTTCCTTCGCGCCCCTTCGTGTGTCTTCGTGGGAAAATTTCTTACCGCTGCTGCATTTGCACGCGACTGTGATGGCGGCTGTAGCCGAAGTAAATCACGAAGCCAATCACCAGCCAGACAATCAGCCGCATCCACGTGCCGCCCGGCAAACTCAACATCAAGAGAAACGAAATCAGAATGCCCAGGATCGGCACCGCTGGCACCCAGGGCGTTTTGAACGGGCGTTCGATGTCGGGCCGCCGCCGCCGCAACACCCAGACGCCGATGCAGACGATGATGAACGCGAACAGCGTCCCGATGCTGACCAACTCGCCCAGCAAATTGATCGGCAGCACTGCTGCAAAAACGGCGATGAACAGCCCGACGACGATGGAGGAAATCCACGGCGTTTGGAAGCGCGGATGAATCGCGCTGGCCCAGGGCGGCAACAGCCCGTCGCGCGACATCGTGTAAAAGATGCGCGACTGGCCCATTAGCGTCGTCAGCATCACCGTGCTTAAACCTGCAATCGAGCCGCAGACAACCAACCAACTGCCCCAACGCACGCCCGTCGCCTCTATCGCCAACGCCACCGGCGCGGCGACGTTCAAGCGCGAGTAATGCATCACGCCCGTCAGTGCAAAAGCTACGACCAGATAAAGCACGGTGCAGATGGCGAGTGAACCCAGCAAGCCGATTGGCATGTCGCGTTGCGGATTCTTGGCTTCTTGCGCGGCGGTCGAGACCGCGTCAAAGCCGATGTAGGCGAAAAAGATGCTGCCCGCGCCGCGCGCAATGCCCGACCAACCGAATTGACCGAAGCTGCCTTTATTCGGCGGAATAAATGGCGTCCAGTTGGCGGCGGCGATTTGCGGGTGGTGCCAGAGAAAAGACACCGCGACCACTATGAAGCCCAGCACGGTGCCGACTTTGATAAAGACCACCACGACGTTGAAGTTGGCCGATTCGCGCACGCCGATAATCAGAATCACCGTCACCGCCAGCACGCTCAAAAACGCGGGCAGGTTGAACAGCGCCGTCGCGTGCGGCAACGTGTCGGCGCTAATACCCGCCGCCTGCAACGCCGGTTGCAAGGTCGTCAGCAATTCCCAGCGGCCATTGAACAAAAACAACTCGCGCCCCGGCGTCTCGATCAATTGCGGCGGCAAGTGCAGGCCCAAATTCTGCAACAGGAGGACGATGTTCGCGCTCAACCCTGACGCCACTGTCGCCGCGCTGAAGGCATATTCCAACACCAAGTCCCAGCCGATGATCCACGCGACCAATTCACCCAGCGACGCATAGCCATACGTATAGGCCGAACCGGAAATTGGAATCATCGCCGCCAGTTCGGCGTAACACAGCCCGGCGAACGCACAGCCCAAGCCCGCCAGCACGAATGAAAGCGCAATGGCCGGCCCGGCAAATTGCGCCGCCGCCGAACCGGTGATGACAAAAATGCCCGCGCCGATGACTGCGCCAATGCCCAGCGCCATCAGGTTCAGCGGCCCCAGCACACGTTTCAAGCCGTGCTGTCCTTCGGCCTGTGCCTCGGCCAGCAGTTTATCCAGCGGTTTGGTGATGAAGAGATTGCCCATGCGACTTGCTCCTTGATGGTGGTAAACGTGCGCGCGAGCTTAGGCGGAGGCGGGAATGGTCAGAAGCGTTTTGTGATGAACCGGCAGTGAGCAGGGTTGAAAGCGTACTACAGCGTGACCGAGGCCGAGACTGGGTTTGCGTCTTTAGTGCCTTTTTGCGGCTACAGTGTTTTGCCCAGCAATGCGTGCAAACCTTCGCGGTAGCTGCGGCTGAGTGTGAGTTGCGTGCCGTCGTGCAGGATGACGTGGTATTCGCCGTGCGACCAGGGCTGCAATTCGCGGATGCGTTCGACGTTGACGATTTGCGAACGGTGAATGCGCGGGAATTTTTGCGGGTCGAGTTGCGTTTCCAATGAACTGAGCGTTTCGCGCAACAGATAGGTTTCCTGGCGGGCGTGCAAACAGACGTAATTGCCTGCGGCTTCGATCCAATCCACATCGCTGGTTTTCAGGAAGAAGACGCGGCCATTGGCTTTGACGACCAGCCGTTCCAGATAGCGGGTCTTGGCTTTTTGCTCTTCCAACAAGGCGAGGATGCGTTCGTTGACGGCGTGATTGTGCGCGAGTTGCAACTGCGCTTTGGCGCGCTGGACGGCTTTGCCAAAGCGCTCACGGTCGAACGGTTTGAGCAAGTAATCCACCGCGTGTACATCAAAGGCGCGCACGGCGTATTGATCGTAAGCCGTCACGAAAATTACCAGCGGCAATTCATCGAGCGCACTCAACACCTCGAAGCCATCCACCTCTGGCATCTGCACATCGAGGAAAAGCAGTTCGGGCTTGGCGCGGCTGATGAGTTCGACCGCTTCGTGGCCGTTGGCGCATTCGCCGATGATTTGGATCTCGGCATCGCCGCGCAGCATCTCGCGGATGACGGTGCGGCCCAGCGGTTCGTCATCAACGATGATGGCGCGGATGTGTTTTACTTCAGTGGTCATGCTTTAGCGGAAGTTCCAGTGTCACCAACAACCCGCCTTCCGGCACGTTCAGCAATTCGAACTTGTGCGCGCTGCCGTAAAGTTGTTTCAACCGGCCCTCGGTATTGGTCAGCCCGACGCCGCGTGAGGCGATGTTGCCGCGCTGCGGTAATTGCAAGCCAGGGCCATCGTCTTGCACTTGCAAACGCAAGCTGCCATTGCGGCGGGCGGCGCGAATCTGAATATGCCCCGCCGCCGCGCGCAGCACGATGGCGTATTTGATCGAATTTTCGACGATGGGTTGCAGGATCAAGTTGGGTACGTGCGCGTCCAGTGCTTCGGGTTCGATGTCCAGCGTCACTTGCAAGCGGTCTTGAAAGCGAATGCTCTCGATTTCCAAGTAGCCGCGCAGGAATTCCATTTCCTGCCGCAAGGTCACTTCGTGCTGGCCCGCGTTGTCGAGCGTCAGCCGCAGAAAGTCGCCTAGCCGCGCGGTCATCCGGTTGGCGGCTTCGACATCGGTCAATTGCAGCGCCGAGATTGAGTTCAACGTGTTGAACAGGAAGTGCGGCTGCAATTGCATCTTCAGCGCTTGCAACTGCGCCTGCGCGAGTTGCGCTTCCAACTGCGAAGCGCGCAATTCGCCCGCCTGATAGCGCTCATAATAATCCGTCACGCTGCTGACCAGTAGGAACGTGCCATAGCACATAAATCCGACGGGCAGGTTGAACAGCAAATCGGAATCGTAGAGCGCCAGCAACGTTTGCCGACGCGCGTAAGCATCTACATAAAGGAACCAACAAAGCGGCAGATAAATAAACCGATGCGCCACTGTCAGCGCGAAACACGCCAGCAAATGCGCCAGCGCGTGGCGTTGCCAGTTTTGCCGCTCCAAGGGAAAGCGCCGTGTCAGCCACAACACCAATGGCGCGAGAGCGGCCCACAAAATCCAATACGGCACTTCCCATATCAGCATCTGCACCAATGCGGGCGGGTGCGCAAAGATTTCGACGTAATGGCTGGAAAAGAAATAATAGTTAAGCGTGAAGGCCAGCGCGATCAACAGCCAGCCCGCCGCAATCGAGGCCCACAAGGTACGATGTCGTTGCCACATATTCAGACTTCAGACTTCAGACTTCAGACTTCAGACTTCACAACCGAATGCCGCAACTAAAACAGGCTGACAACAAAGGTCTGAGGTCTGAGGTCTGAAGTCTGAAGTCTGAGGTCTGCTTAAAAAGGTTTCCGTCCGTAGCCAATCTCCGCGCCGCCCGTCAGCAAATGATCTACGCCCGTTGTGAAGGTTGCTTCGGCGGCGAGAAACAGACACAGCCGTCCAGCTTCTTCCGGCGTGCCCATACGGCCCAACCATTGCACGGCTTCGCCTTCGGCGATGGTTTGCGCTGGGTCGGGCGAAGCGTCTGCGCCTTCCTTCCAGAGCGGCGTCCAGATGTTGCCGGGCGAAACCGAATTGACGCGCACACCGTGGCAGGCTTCGTCAATCGCCAGGGCTTTGGTGAAGGCGACGACCGCGCCTTTGCTCGCCACGTAAGTCGTCGCGTGCGGTTGCGCCATTGTGCCGACCAAGCTGGCAATATTGATGATGCAACCTTTGGTTTTGCGCAAATGCGGCAGCGCGAATTTGCTGGCCGCAAAAACGCTGACGACATTTACTTCCAACACAGAGCGCAGATCATCCAGCGAGAACTCATCAATCGTGTGATAAGGCGGATGCCAGCCCGCGTTGTTGATGAGGCAATCCAGCCGCCCGTACTTCTCAACGGCAATATCAATCAGACGTTGAATGTCGCCGCTTTGGGTGACATCGGTTTTGACGAAAAGGCCATTGATCTCGGCGGCGATGGCCTGCCCTTCGGCTTCCTTGCGGTCGGCGACGATGACGTGCGCGCCGGCTTGGGCGAAGACCCGCGCGCAGCCTGCGCCGATGCCCTGGGCCGCGCCGGTGATGATGGTGACTTTGTCTTGATAGCGCATGATTTCCTCTCTGGGTACGCAGCGCTTCCAGCGTGCGTGCTTGGCAGGAGACGCACTGGTTTCCCAGTAGGTTTGCCAATCAACCCCGCACGCTGGAAGCGGTGCGTACCCAGGGTTGTCACCGAACAAGCAGCGGCAACCCCGCTTGTCGCAATTGCTCGTTGAGCTTGTTGAGTTCGTCGCCTTTGAGCGTTTGCCAGCGCGCCAATTGGTCATCCAGCGATTTTTGCAAGGCCTGCGCGGCAGCTTTGGCCTGTGTGGTGGGTTGCGCGTCAACTTCACCAACCAGATTCATGATGTTCAGGAACTCGCCCGCCAAACGCGCGATGCCCGCACCGCCGCCACCGCCACCGCCGCCACGAAAGCTACCAGCAGCGCCTTCGAGGCCGGTCAACTTTTGTTCAAACGCGGTGAGCGCGTCGGCCATTGCGCCTTGTCCCGCGCGTGTTTTCAACGCTGGCAGTTGGGCTTTGAGCTTGCCGATCTCGGCTTGCGTGGCGCGCACACGGTTGATGCCTTGATAACATTGCATCGTCAATTCGCTTTGTTGCGCCAGCGCGGCGGGCGTAGCGGTTACGCGCGGATCGAGTTTCAGTGTGAGCGGTTGCGTGAACGATTTGCCATCCACCGTCAGCCGCACCGTGTAATCGCCCGGTTGCGCCAGCGGCCCTTCGGGTGTGGGCGGTGTGTCGCGGTAAATCGCGGTCATCGGGTAAGCGCGCGGCTGGCCTGTGGGCGGCGTATAACGCAGATTCCACACCCAGCGTTGCATGCCCGCTTGGTTGAGCAAAATGCGCGGCGGACGGAACCAGTATTCGGGGTAAGCTTGCGTCTTTGGGTCAACGACGTCGGGCTGGTCGGCGCTGGCATAACGGCGGACGAGTTGGCCGGAACGATCCAGAATTTCCAGCGCGACCTCTTTCGCGTCGGCCTTCAGCCAGTAATTGATGATCGCGCCGTCGGGCGGATTCTGGCCCATCGGTTCTTCGGGCGGGATGGGCGTGTCGGTGTTCTGGCTGCGGCGCACGCGAATCGCCGTTTGCGGTTTGTAAAGGAAAGCGTCAGCCTGCGCGACTTGATCGTTGAGCTGCCGCAGCGGCGTGACGTCATCCAAAATCCAGAACGAGCGCCCGTGCGTGCCGACGACCACATCATCATCCTTGATGACCAGATCGCGGATCGAACTCGCGGGCAGGTTCAGCCGCAAGGATTGCCAATGTTCGCCGTCATCCACCGAAAAATAAACCGTCTGCTCTGTGCCTGCATACAACAAGCCTTTGCGTTGCGGGTCTTCACGCACGACGTTGACGGTGGTGCCGTCAGGGATGCCGTTGGTGATGTGTTTCCACGTTTTGCCGCCGTCGTGTGTGCGGTAAATGTGCGGACGCAGATCATCAATTCGCAGCGTGTTAATCGCGGCATAGACGGTGTCATCGTCGAAATGCGAGGCATCCATCAGCGAGACCTTCATCCACGACTTCAATTCGGGCGGGGTGATGTTCGCCCAATTCTTTCCGCCGTCGCGCGTCAGATGAATCAAGCCGTCATCGGTGCCCACCCAAATCGTGTTGAGCGTTTTGTGCGAGGGCGCGATGGTGTAAATCACGCCGCGCCGCGGCATACCTCCTGGGCCAGAGGCCATTTCGGGCGTGCGGTATTTGCCGATGACTTCGGGCACGTCGTATTTCTCGCGCGACAGGTCGGGGCTGATGACTTCCCAGCTTTGGCCGCCATTGAGCGTTTTGAAGAGCACGTTGCCCGCGTAATACAGCGTCTTGTTGTCCATGGGCGAAAAGATGACGGGCGCGGTGCGCAGGAAACGATACTGGCCGCCGCCGCCGCGTCCACCGGCCTGGGGCGAAATGTTTTGCACCTGGCCAGTGTTCCAATCGTAGCGCGTGATTTTGCCGCCGTAGATGATCTCCGGATTCAGCGGATCAGGCGCGACATAGCCGTATTCTTCCACACCTACGGTGCGCCAATCGCGCCAGGTGATCGCGCCGTAATCGCCCCGGCTCGCCACGCCGATGGAACCGCTTTCCTGCTGCCCGCTGTAGACCCAATAGGGCCAGCGATTGTCGGTGATGACGTGATACATCTGCGCCGTCGGCTGGTTGTACCAACTGCTCCAGGTCGCGCCGCCGTTGACCGTGATCGTCGCACCTTGGTCTGCGGCCAAGATCATCACATCAGGCTGTTCGGGATTGATCCAAATGCGGTGGTAATCATCGCCGCCCGGCGCGCCCTTGAAGCCCGTCCAACTCTTGCCGCCATCGGTGGATTTGTACGTCGCCGTGTTAGCGACAAACACAACTTCAGGATTTTTGGGATGCACGCGAATCTCAGCAAAATCGCTGCCGCGCCCCCAGGTGCGTTGGTCGTTGCCGAGCTTGCGCCACGATTCGCCCGCGTCATCGCTGCGATAGATGCCGCCGTTTTGCTGATTCGCGTCCACCGTCGCGTAAAGGATATTCGAATTGCTGTTGGCAATGCCGAAGCCGATGCGGCCTAAGCCCTGCTCGAACGTCGGCAAGCCTTTGGTCAACGGCTTCCACGTCGCGCCGCCATCGGTGGATTTGTACAGCCCGCTGCCCGGCCCTTGCCACTGACCGTTTTCCCAGGGGCCGTGACGCACTTCGTAAAGGTCGGCGTAGAGCGTGTTGGTGTTGGTCGGATCGAACTCGATTTGAATTGCGCCGGTGTTCTCATCTTTGAAAAGCACTTGCTGCCAGGTCGCCCCGCCGTCGAGCGAACGATAGACGCCGCGCTCTTTGTTCGGGCCAAAGGGATGGCCGCACACGGCCACGAAGACGCGATTCGGGTCTTTGGGGTCAACGATCAAGCGGCCAATCTGCTGCCCATCGCGCAGCCCCACGTTTTTCCACGTCTTGCCGCCATCGGTGGATTTGTAGACGCCATCGCCGACGGACAAGTCTGGCCGTAGCGGCAAGCCTTCGCCACTGCCCGCATAAAGCACATTTGGTTGCGACTCGCACACGGCTACGTCGCCAATGGAACCGGTCGGCTGGTCATCAAACAGCGGCTGCCACGTCCGCCCGGCATCGGTCGTTTTCCAGACGCCCCCGTTGTTGACGCCCATGAAAAAGGTGTTGGGTTGCGACGGAATGCCCACCGCGCCGACGGTGCGACCGGCGCGAAACGGGCCGATACAGCGCCAACGCAATCCCTGATACAGATTGGCGGCAAACTGCTGCGCACGGCTGGGCGCGGGCGCGGTGACGAGCAAAAAGGCAAGACAGAGCAATGCCAATAGAGTGCGGATGGGTTTCATCTGATGACCTCCAAGGGATGTCGGAATGATGTCGGTACAACGTTGAATTTCGGTGGCGTGATTGTGTGCGAACAGGCGTGAGTTTTCAATCCGCGCGCACCAAACGGTACCGCGCGCGCAGGCTTTTGCAAAGTCCTCAAAACATCCGCCAAAGACCTTTGGCTGACTCCTGATGCCTGGCAAATTGAAAATCAGCCGGTATGCTCAGTTTGTCAGGAATCAGGAACCGGGCATCAGGAGTCAGTCAAACCGTTCGAGCGCTCGCGCTGGCGACTTTGCAAAAGCCCTGACCGCGCGTGAGCAAGCGGCGGCCAGACGACTCAGCGACTGGCTCACGCTTGATGCGCCGCTCGCTCACGCGCGCGGTACCGTCCCAACCCAAGCCGCGCGGCACGGCACTTGCCGACCGGTCAGTAGCGATAAAAAGTCACCGCGGGAGCGCGGAATTCCACCGATTGGTGGGGAAGCATTCGCGTAACTTGCGAAGTATTCCCCGTCTCCCGGCATTTTTTCCCATTCAACTCAATCACTTGGAGGCAGCGAGCATCATGAAACGCAGCATCACTTTCCTGCTTTCTCTTACATTGGCTTGTGCAGTGGCTTTCCTGCTGCAAGACAGCAGCAGCGCGAGTAACGCGCCAGTCAAAAACGCCACCTTTTCCAAAGACGTCGCGCCGATCTTTTTCAAGAATTGCGCCGAGTGTCATCGCCCCGGCGAAGGCGCGCCTTTTTCGGTTTTGAGTTACAAGGACGTGCGCCCCTGGGCCAAATCCATCAAGGAAAAAATCGCGCTCAAAACTATGCCGCCCTGGCACGCCGATCCGCATTTTGGCGAATGGGCCAATGATCGCCGCCTGACGCAGGCCGAGATGGATACGATTCTCGCTTGGGTTGCCAATGGTGCGCCCGAAGGCAATGCCAAAGACATGCCGCCCGTGCCGAAATTTACGGAAGGCTGGACGATTGGCAAGCCCGACATCGTCATCCCCATGCCCGAAACCTTCACCCTGGAAGCGACCGGGCCGGATGAATATCAATACTTCACCGTTGACCCAGGTTTCAAAGAAGACATCTACGTGCAAAGTGCCGAGGCGCGGCCCGACAATCGCAAGATCGTCCATCACATCATCGCCTTTATCCAGACGCCCAATGCCAGTGGCCGTCAGCGCCCCGATCTGAGCAAACTGAGCAAAGAAGAGATCGAAAAGCTACGCGCCCAAATGGAAAAGAATTCGCCGACCTATCGCGAAGGTTTCCTCATTCGCACCAAGGCCGATGCGCCGGTTGACAATGATGGCTGCGCATCGCCGACGAGCGGCAAGTTGGGGCGCGGGGATCGTGGCCAGGACATGGAAAGTGGTCAACTGTTGGCGGGCTATGCGCCGGGCATGAATCAGGCCGTCTGGGAACCCGGCACCGTCAAGAGGATTCCCGCCGGTTCGAAGATTCTCTTTCAGATGCATTACAACAAAGCTGCCGGTTCGGTGCAGCAAGACCGTTCGAGCATCGGCTTGATTCTGGCCAAACGCGAACCCGAAAAGCTGGTGCATACCTTCGGCATCTCGAACAACGCTTTTCTGATTCCACCTGGCGCAGAGAATCACCGCGTAACAGCCTGCTTCACCACGAAAGAGGACATGCACATCATCAACTTCATGCCGCACCTGCACCTGCGCGGCAAAGCGGTCGAATACAAAGCCTTCTATCCGGACGGCAAGGCCGAAATCCTGCTCAACGTGCCGCAATACGATTTCTCTTGGCAGACGGCCTATTACTTCAAACAGGCCAAAGCGATTCCGAAAGGCACGCGGATTATGGTGACGGCGTATTTCGACAATTCGACGAAAAACAAATACAACCCTGATCCGACCAAGGCGGTGCGCTACGGCGAACCGACCTATGACGAAATGATGATTGGCTGGCTGGATTACACGAACGACAATGAACGGGTAAAACCCACCACGGCCCTCAATCTGTCGCAACCTGGGCAATAAACCAGCGCGCAGCAAAAACGGTCGCCAGCGGGAGCGCCGCCGCCCCCGTCCGCTTTAGAGAGTTAAGCCGCGCAACTTCCTTGAATGTGGGGAAAGGACGTTGCACGACTTAAGCAGAGGCGGACGGGGGGGTCGGCGCTCCCGTCCATTTAGCGTCGCTGCAACCGCGCCGCTACTTTTTCAACTTCGCCCAGCAAGCGCACAGTGTTCTCGCCCAAAATGTTGCGGATGTCTTTTTCCGCATAGCCCTTGCGCAAGAGCGCCTCGGTGATCTTGGGCAACTGCGTGCAATCCTTCATGCCTTCGGGCATCGAACCGCCGTCGAAATCCGAACCCAACCCAACGTGATCCGCGCCGACCAGCTTCACCGCGTGGTCAATGTGTTCGACGATCTTTTCCCACGAAACTTTGGGCGCGGGGCCGAATTGCTTGGCAACCTCTTCGCGGGCTTTGGCGCGGTTTTCCGGGTTCTGACCGCCGAGTTGCTGCATGATCGCGCGCTGGGCGTCAGCCGTTTTCAGCCCGTATTGATACAGCCCTTCGTCAATAAAGCTGTCCAGGTAATTGATCTGAATCACGCCGCCTTTGGCCGCCAGCGCCTTGATCATCTCGTCGGTCATATTGCGCGGATGCCCGGCGACGGCGCGACACGAAGAATGCGACGCAATCATCGGCGCCTGACTCACGGCCAATGCGTCGAAAAACGTCTTGTCCGCCACGTGCGAAATGTCCACCAGCACGCCCAGCTTGTTCAGTTCACGCACGACGTCTTTGCCAAAATCGGTCAGGCCGTTGTGCTTCGGCGCATCACCCGACGAATCGGCCCAGTCGGTATTGACCGAATGCGTCAGCGTCAAATAGCGCACGCCCAGTTCGGCGTACATGCGCAACAGTGGCAGGCTGTTGTTGATCATGTGCCCGCCTTCCATCCCCATCAACGCGGCGACCTTGCCTTGCTTGTGCGCCTTGCGGATGTCGGCAGCCGTCGTACACAGCATCACCTGATCGGGCATATCCGCCGCCAGCTTATGCACGGCGGCGATGCGTTCGAGCGAGTTATTAACGGCGAGGGGCCCGGTCACGGTGCCGGACATGAAGATCGAAAAGAACAGCGCGTTTAGCCCGCCCTTTTTCATGCGCGGCAGATCGAGTGCGTTGTCGGTATGTTCGTCGGTGAACTTCCAGCCCTCGCGTTGCAAGCGCGGCGTGGTGTCAATGTGTGTGTCAATCACGATGGAGGAAAAATGAATCTTTTTCGCCTTCTCGGCAATTTTGTCAGGTTGTTGGGCGAATGCGGGTAAAGCCGCCAGAGCCAGCAGGCAAAAGATTGAAATCATTCGTTGCATAGATTCTCCGATGGATGAAGCAGGAGAGATTACGGAACAGACGGAAGCTGTTTCGGATGTTATTCGCAGGGCTTTTGCCAAGTCCTCAAAACATCCTCCAAAGACCTTTGACTGATTCCTGATTCCTGATTCCTGATTCCTGGCAAACTGAGAATACCGGCTGACTTTCAATTTGCCAGGAATCAGGAGTCAGGAGTCAGTCAACCCGTTCGAACGCTCGCGCTGGCGACTTGGCAAAAGCCCTGATGTTATTCGTTCCGTCTGTTCCGTTATTTCCGTCTGTTCCGTAATCTCTTTTTACTTGGTTGTTACTTCTTCGTGCTTGCGTATTTTGTTGCGGCCTCTGCCCACTTGTGCGGCAATACATCCGGCACGACGCTGACCTCGGTGGTGAACTTGAACGGATACTTGCCGCCGCTGTCATACACCAACTCGACAAAGAACGCCGTGTAACCGCTGGCCGGTTTCGCGACGCGGCCTACATACGCACCGTTCGTTTCGGCCTGCAAGGGCGTGCTCGTATACGCCTTGCCAAGCACGTCCAGACGAAAGTCACGCGCCTTAGAATTCGTCGCTTGCCACAGATTCACTTCGCGCGGCTTGTCTTTCGGCGTGACGGTCAGCGTGCCATCCGCCGCCTTGCGCCAGGTGAATTGCGGGCGTGGTTTGTTTGTGATGACGGCCTGATAAAACGCCGCCAGGCTTTGCAGCGCATCCGAACCGGCCAGATCGTGCTTGGCGTTCGGCACATAACGAATATGCTTTTCTTCCGGCAATTCGCCGTAATAAAACTGCGAATTGTCGGGCAGAAAAAATTGATCGCCGGATGCGTTAATCATGAACTTCGGCATCTTCAGGCTGGCGCGTTGGCGATAATTGAATGGGTCTTCGATGCCCAGCACCGCTTGGTATTCGGGCGTGCCGATCTTGTGCGGGAACAGACCGTGATTGACATAATCGTTGAGCGCCGAAGAGAAGAACCCATAAACCTCAAAATGATGGCGCGTGATCGCTTCGCTGTTGAGCGCGTCAATCACCATCGGCGCAATCGCCATCACACGTTTGTCCACCGTGCCCACCAGCCAGGTCGTCCAACCACGTTTCGATCCGCCGGTGATGACGAACTGATCAATTTTGAGTTTGCCGCCCGCCTCACTCGCCAGAAACTCTTGCACGGCATCCAGCGCGCGCACGCCGCTTTTGACCATCGCCAACCGCACCAGCCAGAAATCATCTTTGGTCGTGAAATGTTTGACCCGCGTGTAAGCGATCAGATCGTCTTCCGAACGTCCCTTGTCCGGCGAATCAGTGAAATACAACGGTTGATTCGGCACCATCCCTAATTCAGCCACAACGGTGTTCGTGTCACTGGCGATCATCGTCGCACGTTCGGAGAGTTTGGTCGGCGCGGCGTCTTTGTTGCTGCCGCCGCCGATGTAAAGCAACGCGCTCCGGCCTGCCGCGCCGCTCGCCAACTTGTCCGGCTTGACCACCGTCAGCCAATGCTTCCACACCGGACGATCAACGTCTTTCGCGCTGCGCCAGGTTTGCGAAGTCAGTTCCAACACATAGCCCGTCAGCCCCGGCGCTTTGATCGTGTTGACCAGCTTCCAGCCGTAGACGGCGTCTTTTTGCGCGATGTAACGATCAAGGGCCGTTTGGCGTTCCTGGGCGAACACAGCCGCGCTCAGCGCCAGCCACAACATCACAACGATCTGCATGCGACGAATCATCAGTCCTCTCCTTTACGGTGCGGCGGGTAGCTTCACCAGCTTCAGCCCGGCATTTTCATAAACGATCTCGAACGGCAGCTTCGCCTGCTTGGGCACGACGGCGAATCCGGCGCGATACTTTTGCGCCAACATTGCAAATTGCTCGGCGCTCAATTCGCCGTAAGCCTTGTTCAACGGGCGGCGATTTTCCAACCCGCGCGCCGTGGGCAATTTGCCGCCGGTTAAATCTTTCAACCGCGCAAACCACTCATTCATTTGCAACGCTCCGTCGGGATTGGTTTTGAACTCGACGACGTTTGAACGATCCGTCAGCACGGTGAACCCTTCATTGGCGGGCGAGGTCAGGTAAACGGTGTCGCGCGCGCCGTGGGCTTTGATCCAATTGCACATCTCGATCCATTGCCATTCCCGCTGATTGCCGCCTTTGTCGCTGAGGTCGGAATACACCGTCACACCCCAGCGGAATTCCGCGTCCGGCTGCCGCGCGACACGATAACCCCAAATCGAAGCGGCCAATATCAATCCGACATTCAGCGCAGGCACCAACCAGCGCTGGCCTTGGCGTTGCCCCTGGCGTTGAGAAGCCGCAGCCAACACAAGATTGAATAGCAACACAACCGCCAGCGTGCCAAATACCGTCAGTAACGGACTCAACCGAATGCATTGCAGGTTGGCGAACTTGTCGTTTTTGAGCAGGTAGTAATCGCTGAAATGCATCAGCGCCAGCACGGCGAATGCGGCACTTAACCCAAACAACACGCCAACTGCGCGCGCCTCCGTCCGTTCACCGCGCCGTAACCACCACCAGACCAGCCCCAACACAACGAAATGCCCGCCGACCCACAACCCGTGCGCCGCCGACATCAACGCGAAATGGTGCGGGTGGCGGAAATCAATGTAATAGGCCAGCGAATACTCGCTGACGACTGGCTGCAACAAACCGCGCCGCAACATGCCCAGCAGATGCCCAAAGGCCGGCGCGGCGGCAGCCAGATAACACGCCGCCAGCTTCAGCACCTCTCGCCAACCGAACGTGCGCAATTGCAGCACGAAAAACGGCGCGATCATCAGCGTCCAGATGACGCCGATCTGTAAGTGAAAGAGCACCGCCAAGCCGGCGCACATCGCCGTCAGCGCGTAACGCCGCTGAATCAGCATGGCCGTAGACAGCAACACAAAGGCGTGCGCAAACAGGGGCGGTTGCAGTTCGGCGTTGCCGATGAAATCGTTCTCTTCCAACCCGCGCCCGGCCCAAAGGAAACCCGTGGCGATGAACAGACCAACGGCCAGATACGCCAGCCGCCCCAAACCAACCGTGCGGCACAAATACCAAAGCGCCCCCGCCAGCAACAGCGCGCCTAACACATGTAACGCGATGAGGCCGCGCGTTTCGCCCAGCAACGACGACGCCCCGGCCAGCAGCCACGCAAACACGCGATGATGATAGAGCCGCAATGAAATGTTGAAATCGCCCGGCAGATAATTCGGATCAAGCAGGCGCCGCACAACGGGCAACAGCCCTGAGTGATTGGACGCGCCGATGCTGATGCCGCCGTTGAAGGCGGTGCAGAGCGCAGCGATGACAGCGATGCTCGCGGCAGTGAGTACGCCCTCAAGCCAGGCAGTTCTTGTCTTGTTCATCAACCTTAACGCCTTCGTAAAACTTGCGCAGGCCACCTGGGTACGCACCGCTTCCAGCGTGCAGGAGTCAAGTCAGAGCTGTTGGCCGGTCAAAGCAGCTTGCCAAGACTGCACGCTGGAAGCGGTGCGTACCCAGGTGGCCGGCACTGCCTCATTACGCACTCGCCTTACTCACGATTTCAACTCGCCCCGTTTACGTTGCACATAGAACGACAACAGCAATAGCAAACCAACCGCCGTCCAAAACAACACGCGCAACTTCCGATAAACCGCCAGCGCCACGCCGGTCAGCGAACCCAGGCCCAGCACCTCGGCCAGCAATCCGGCGCTCGCTTCGTCAACACCCAGGCGCACCGGCACAAACGCAAACGCGAAATTGATGAAGCGGCCAATCGCTTCAAAGAGAAAGACGGCCAGCCAACTCGTATGCACGCCCAGCAAATGCAGCGTCAGCCAGATTTCGAGTACGCCAAATAAATGGAAGCCCGCTTCGTACACGCAGACCCAGGCGAAATCGCGGGGCCGCTGGCGATAAAACTTGAAATGGTGCTCTTCCAACCGTTGCAATTTCTGCAAGGGCGCTTCGAGCCGCTGAATGATGGAATGGAAAACCTGATGAAGACTGCTTATGTGCGCGCCTACTTTACGCAAAAGCTCGATCAGTGACCAGCGCCGCCACCACACCAGCGCCGCCACCAGCAAAAATGTGCCCAATCCCAACGCCAGCCCCGCGCTGACCAAACCCAGCGGCGTGTGCCATCCGGTAACCGTGAGTAACACCAGCGCCCCGGCCAGCATCACCACACAGGCGCTCAAAACGTAACTGAAGAGTTCCAGCGTTTGGGAAGCTACCACCGTCGCCAGCGGCAAATGCGCGCTGAAAATCACCAGCCGCGCCGGCTCGGCCAAGAGCGGCCCCGCCGTCGTCAGGTTGCCGATGGCGTCGCCGATGACGCGCGCGCGCCAGACACAAAACAAACCCACGCCGCGCTCGTCTTCGTGCAAACAGCGCAACCAGGCCAGCGCGCGCAGCACCGGACGCAAGCCGGAAACGATCAGTATCCACGCGAAACGCCCATCCAGCGCGCGCACGCGCTGCCAGAGTTCGTGCGCATCGAATCGTTGCAGGATAAAAACGAAGAGGGCCGCGCCGCCGAGGAGAGAAATTAAGGTGAGCAGGTGGGCGCGCGCTTTCATTTCGAGACAAGCTAGCGGGAGGGCGTTGTCAACGCGGGGTTGCCGCTTGTAGTTCCGCCTACAGGCGGCGCATTTGCCAATCAAGCTGACCGCCTGAAGGCGGAACTACAAACGTAATTCCTACGACTTTTTCCAGTTCGCCAATTGATCGGCAAAGGGATTGTTAAACGCTTTCGGCTTGCGTTCGTCACGTTGCCGGTTGTCGCGCGGGTCATTGCGACGATTGTCTTGCGGCGGGCGGCGGTCATTGCCGCGATTGTCGCCACGCGGACGACGCTCGCCACCAACGGCGGCCGCCTGTTCACGCGGTTGGGAGCGCACGACCTCGGCGTTGCTTTTCATCGTCAACGCAATCTGGTTTTTATCCAGATTGATTTCCAGCACACGCACACTGACGCGGTCGCCAGGGTTGACGACATCGCGCGGGTCTTTGACAAAACGATCCGACAGTTGCGAGATATGGACGAGGCCATCCTGATGCACGCCGATGTCCACGAACGCGCCGAAGTTCGTCACATTGGTCACGATGCCGGGGCAAACCATGCCGGGTTGCAGATCGCTGACCGCGTGTATGTCTTCGCGGAAGGTGAAGGCCTGGAACTCTTCGCGCGGGTCGCGGCCCGGTTTCGAGAGTTCGGCGACGATGTCGGCAAAGGTGAATTCGCCGACTTCGGCTTTGAGCGCCTCGTCCTGTTTGACCAGCGCGACGCCGGGGCCGGTCAAATCGGCGACCGTCTTGCCCAGCCGCGCGGCCAACGCTTCCAGTTGCGGGTAACGTTCGGGGTGGACGCCGGTGTTGTCGAGCGGATGTTCAGCACTAGCGATGCGCAGAAAGCCAGCGGCCTGTTCAAAGGTCTTCTTGCTGAAACGCGGGATGTCGAGCAGTTGCTGGCGCGAGGTGAACAGGCCAATGGCGCTGCGCTGTTCGACGATCTTTTTCGCCAGCGAAGGGCCAATGCCGGCAACATGTTCGAGCAGGTGATACGAAGCCGTATTCAGGTTGACGCCCACCGAGTTGACGCAGGAATCCACCACGAAATCGAGGCCTTTTTTCAACGCCGGTTGCGACACGTCGTGCTGGTACTGGCCGACGCCGATGCTTTTCGGATCGGTTTTGACCAGCTCGGCCAGCGGGTCTTGCAAGCGACGCGCAATCGAAATCGCGCCGCGCACGGTCAAATCTAAATCGGGAAACTCTTCGCGCGCGGTTTCGCTGGCGCTGTAAATGCTCGCGCCCGATTCGTTGACCATCACGACGGGAATGTTGCCATGTCCCGCTTCTTTCAATGCCTCGCGCACGAACAGTTCCGTCTCGCGTCCGGCGGTGCCGTTGCCGACCGCGATGGCGCGCACGTGGCCGTTCTTGACCGTCTCTTCCAGCAGCTTTTTGGCTTTGCTCTTGTCGCCCTCGCCTTGCAGATGCATCACGGTCGAGGTGATGTATTTGCCCGCGTCATCCACCAACGCCAACTTGCAGCCGGTGCGAATGCCGGGGTCAACGCCGAGCACGGCTTTGGAACCGAAGGGCGCAGCCAGCAGCAGCTTGCGCACGTTTTCGGCGAAGACCTTGATCGCGGCTTCGTCGGCGACTTCTTTCAAGGCGCGATGCACTTCGGTCTCGATGCTGGGCACGACGTAAGCCTTCATCGCCATGCGCGCCGCTTTGAGTAACAAGTCTTTGATGGCCTGCTCTGCCGCCTCATTCGACACGGCTGCGCTTTCGTAGCGTGCCAGCAAACCGGCTTCATAATTCGGATCAATCTCCTGCGCGCCTTCCTGTGTCGTGCTGGGGATGAGTCCCGCGCCCAGGTTGAGCGTCAATTCCTCCTCCATCCAGCCGCGCCGCATCGCCAGATAGCGGTGCGAGTTTTCGGGTTTGAGCAACGGCTGAATCGGCTCGCAGTAATCGAAATACTTTTCGTACTTGCTGTGCTGTTTCGCCTTGTCGCTCTTGCCCGTGCGGGCATGCGCTTTCTCGAAGACATACTTGCGCGTGAATTCGCGCAGTTCCTGCGTTTCGGATAAGCGTTCGATCAGGATGTCCTGCGCACCCTGAATGGCCGCGGCGGCATCCGTGATCTTGGCTTCTTCGTTGTAAAAGGCGAGCGCGTACACATCGAGCAATTGCCCCGGCTCGGCAATGGCGGCGCCGTGGCCCACATTCCAAACCCAATCGGCCAGCGGTTCCAGCCCGGCTTCTTTCGCAACCGTCGCTTTGGTTTTGCGTTTCTGTTTGTAGGGCAGATAGAGGTCTTCGAGCGAATCGAGGTTGAAGGTGGCGAGAATCTTGTTCTTCAATTCGTCAGTCAGTTTGCCCTGCCGCTCGATCTCTTCGACGATGAAGGTCTGGCGTTTGATGATCTCGTCCCAACGCTCTTTGGCGTCAATCACCCGTTGAATGGCGACTTCGTCGAGATTGCCCGTTTGCTCTTTGCGGTAACGGGCGATGAAGGGAACGGTGCCGCCCTCTGTGGTCAGCTTGAGCACGGCATCGGCGGAGGCGAGAGAAATTGCGGCGTGTAAGTCTTGGAACCAGGTTTCAAAAGTCATGTAAGGTTACTTCGGGTTAGGTGGTTGGTACAGTACCGCGCGCGTGAGCAAGCGGAACCGTCAGTGTTAATCATTGAATAAGGGATGACGATCCCGCTTGCTGACGCGCGCGGTACTGCATGGTCTTGCGCACCATGCGCAAAACCGATTCTTCGGTCGTCAGTGTTTCGATCTCATCCAACGCCACCCAAGCCAATTCGCGCGATTCGCGGCTGACGGTCAGCGGCGCGTGGCGGTCGGCCTGAAAGGCGTAGCGGATGTCGTAGTGAAAATGTTCCGGCTCGTGCGGACGAGCCGGGATGGCGTGGATGTCTACGTCAAAGATGTAAGACACGAGCAATTGCAAATCCTGTAAGCCGGATTCTTCGCGCGCCTCGCGCCAGGCGGCGGCCAGCATGTCGGGATCGTTATCCACGTGCCCGCCGAGTTGCACCCAGAGATTCAACTTGCGGTGATGCGTCAGCAAGGTGTGCGTCAGGTCGTAATCAACGACCCAAGCCGAACCGGTCAGATGGCCGACCTGCAAGGCGCGGGCGGCACAATTTTCGTAGGTCTGCACAAACTGGATCAGTGCGTCGCACATGGCGTGTTCGCGGGCGTCAAAGGATTGATGCGCTTGTAAGTGCTGTATGAGATTGCGGCGATTCATGCGTGCTTGAATTTCTTTGGTGCTTTGCGGCGTCACCCTATCACAACGGCGCGCTATGCCTCAAACGCCGGCCATCGCCTCAGCCAGAGTAGCGCAACCCGCCGGGGTTGCGCCGTTTCATCGTCCGCACCACGGTTGATGTTGAACACCGTGATGGCAATGATGAAACGGCGCAACCCCGGCGGGTTGCGCTACTCTGGCGGAAGCTGTCGGTCTACTTCACGATCCCGAACTGGCCCAACAAAAACGCATAATCAAACGCCGTATCCTTCAGCCGGTCGTAACGCCCCGACGCGCCGCCGTGCCCGCCCGGCTCCAGCTTGATCTTGAACAACAGCAGATTGTTGTCTGTCTTCAACGTGCGCAAGCGCGCCACATACTTCGCCGGCTCCCAATACATCACCTGGCTGTCATTCAGCGAAGTGCGCACCAGCATCGTGGGGTAATTCTTGGCCGCCAGGTTTTCATACGGCGAATAACCGCGCATGTAATCGTAGGCCGCCTTCTCGTTCGGATTGCCCCATTCCAAATACTCGCCCACCGTCAGCGGTAAGGAAGCGTCGAGCATCGTGTTCATCACGTCCACAAAGGGCACATAAGACAGCACGACCTTGAACAAGTCGGGCCGCATGTTCGTGACCGCACCCATCAACAAACCGCCCGCGCTGCCGCCGGTGATCGCCAGCCGGTCGGAGGCGGTGTATTTCTCATTCACCAGATGTTCGGCGCAAGCGATGAAGTCGGTGAAGGTGTTGAGCTTCTTCATCAGCTTGCCGTCGTCGTGCCATTGCTTGCCCATCTCGCCGCCGCCGCGAATGTGCGCTTGCGCGTAAATTACACCGCGCTTGAGCAGGCTCAGCCGGTTCGACGAAAAGTCCACGTCGTTTGAGATGCCATACGAACCGTAGCCTTCCAGCAAGAGCGGTGCTTTGCCCGTCCGGCGCATGCCTTTTTTGTAAACAATCGAAATCGGCACTTTGGTTCCGTCGCTGGCCGTCGCCCAGAGGCGTTCGGATTTGTATTCCGCCGCGTTGTAGCCGCCCAGCACCGGCTGTTGTTTGAGCAGTTTGCGCTCTTTGGTGTTGACGTCATAGTCGTAGAGCGAGCGTGGTGTGATCAATGACTCATAGCCGAGGCGATATTTGGTCGCCTTGAATTCAGCGTTTTGCGCCGGATACGCCTGATAAACCGGTTCGGGGAATTTGATGTAATGGAACTTGCCCGATTTCAGATCGGTGATACGCAATTGTGGAATGCCTTGCTGGCGTTCCACAGCGACGAAATGCGTGGCAAAGCAATCCACGTCTTCCAACATCACATCGGCGCGGTGCGGGATGATTTCTTTCCAGTTCTCTTTGGCGGGGTCGCTGACCGGCACGCTGACGAGGCGAAAGTTTTTGCCCTGGTCGTTGGTGCGGATGTAAAACTGCTCGCCGATGTGATCGAGGTAATACTCGTGCTCGCCGCTGCGGGCCAGCATCAGCTTCAATTCCTCTTGCGGATGGTCGGCGGAAAGATAGCGGATTTCGCTGGTGGTCGAACTGGCGATGGACAATACGATATAACCGGCGCTGCGCGTTTTGCCGACATAGATGCGGTACAACTCGTCTTTCTCTTCGTAAAGCAACGCGGCGTCTTTGCTCTTGTACGCTTGCCGGAAAAACTTGTGCGAACGTTTTGTCGTGGCGTCTTCCTGCGTGTAAAAGAGCGTCTTGTTGTCATTGGCCCATTCCACGCTCACGACACGTTCGGCAAGGTTGCGCGTGACGCGGCCTGTGCGCAGGTCTTTGACGTGCAGCGTGTATTGGCGGAAGCCGGTTTCGTCGGTCGTATACGCCAACAGGTTGCCGTCCTCGCTGATTTCGTAAGCGCCAACGCTGAAAAAGTCTTTGCCTTTCGCCAGCTTGTTTTCGTCAAGCGTGATCTCTTCTTTGCCGCGCACCGAGCCGGGCTTGCGGCAATAAATCGGATACTGCTGCCCTTTGATCGTGCGCGTGTAATAGACGAAGTTACCTTTTTTGTAAGGCACCTCCACGTCCGTCTCTTTGATGCGCGCGAGCATTTCTTTATACAGCGCATCGCGGAAGCCCTTGCTCGATTGCGTCATCGCATCGGTGTAGGCGGTTTCTTGCTTCAGATACTCGATGACTTCCGGGTTCTCCTTTTCACGTAACCAGAAGTAATCGTCCACGGTCGTGTGGCCGTGAATCTGCGTTGTTTTCGGCACCCGTTTGGCGACGGGCGGTTTGGGTGGTGCTTCTTGTGCTTGCATAGTCGTTGTGAATAAACCGAGCGCGAGCAAGGCGCTCAGCCATTGGTTGAATCCTTTCATCTTTGCCTCCGTTGGATTGCGAGCAAGAGAGATCAACGGCAGGCGGCACGATACGCGGTGAGGCTGGCTTGGGGCAAGCGCACGACGAAACACAGATGTTGAGCCTATCAGGTCTTTATGACATCATCCGGCCATGAAAGAGATCACCATCAATGAAATGCAAGTTGAAGTGGCGGCCTGGCTTCGGCAAACACTGCTGGATGAAGAAATCGTCATCACAGAACACGGGCAGCCGTTTGCGACTCTGATTCCGCTCCAAGCCAAACGCCAGGGGAACCCGCTGCCCAACCGCGAGGCTTGGATTCAAAGCCTGCGCTGAGCGCAGACTCCACCGAATACATCTCGGAGATGCGCGAAGACAGGGTTTAATGAAACATCGCGTAGTTAAGCCAATGAAGCATGCTCTACTTTGACACTGCCTGTCTCGCCGAGTGCCATCAGCACAATGTCCGACTTCATCCTCCAATTCGACTCCGGCACGCTCTTGCTCGAAGGCGCGGAACAAAACACGCCTGTCCCCGCCGCTTTCAAATGGCCCGCTGCCTTCAAGTGGGACGACCGCGTCCGGCGTTGGCGCGCACCAGCCATTGCTTATCGCGACATCGTGACCGAACTGGTGCGCAGCAAGACGCCGCATCAAGACCAGGCGCGCCGCTATCTGGAATTCCAATTCCGCCCGGCGGACAATGCCATCCAGGCCGAACCGCGCCCTTACCAAACCGAATCCGTCGCGGCCTGGCAAAAAAGCGGCAAGCGCGGCGTCATTATTCTGCCGACGGGCGCGGGCAAGACCTTTGTCGCGCAGATGGCGATTGATTTGGTCGGGCGGCAGACGCTGGTAGTGGTGCCGACGCTCGATTTGATGAATCAGTGGTACGACGTGCTCACCGCCACCTTCAAAGCGGAGATCGGCTTGATCGGCGGCGGCTATTTTGAAATCGGCGCAATCACCGTGACGACGTATGCGTCGGCCTTTCGGTTTATGGAACGACTGGGCAATCAGTTCGGCTTGCTGATCTGCGACGAATGCCATCACCTGCCGGGCGCGGGTTATCGCTACATCGCGGAGCTATCCATCGCGCCTTATCGCCTGGGGTTGACCGCGACGCCCGAACGTGCCGATGGTGGCGAGGCGTTGATGGAAGAGTTGCTGGGGCCGATCATCTATCGCAAAGAAGCCCAGCATCTGGCGGGCGAATACCTGGCTGATTACAGCGTGGTGCGCTTGAGCGTAGACCTGACGCCTGAAGAGCATTCGCTGTATCAACAGGAACGCACGATCTTCCGCAAATTTATGGCGAGTCTGGGCAGCGCACCCGGTTTGGATGGCTGGCAAAATTTCGTCATCGCCAGCGCGCGCAGCGAAGCTGGACGGCGCGCGATGCAAGCCTATCGCACTTCCAAACGCATCGCGCTCGGCACCGAAGCGAAACTGGATACCTTGGCAAAGCTGCTGCAACGCCATCGCCGCGAGCGGGTGCTGATCTTCACGGCGGAAAACGAGATGGTCTATCGCATCTCGCACCAGTTCCTAATCCCCGCCATCACGCACGAAACGCCGATCAAAGAGCGCGGCACCTGGCTGGCGGCCTTCAACCAGGGCCGCATCCTGGCGCTGGCGACTTCAAAGGTGCTCAACGAAGGCGTCAACATCCCCGAAGCGGCGATTGCCATCGTCTTGTCAGGCTCCGGTTCCTCGCGCGAACACGTCCAACGCCTGGGCCGCATCCTGCGCAAACAGGAAGGCAAAGAGGCGATCCTGTACGAAGTCGTCACCACCGGCACGGCGGAAGAGCGCATCAGCGAACGCCGCACCAACGTGAACCAATTCAAGGAAGCGCGTGGCGGCCAGGCCGAGGAAGATGGGCTTTTTGAATGAGCACAATACCTACACGCCCACAGCCAGTCAGCGAAACGACCGCTTAGCGGCGCTTGGCAACGCACGCCAAGCGCCGCTTTCCACGCATAACAACGACTTCAAACTTACCCGAATCGCGCCCACACAAAAATGCTGCCTTGGCCATTGCCAAAGTTCACGGTGCTGAGTCAAGATGGCGTCAGCATCCTATCTTAAAGCCGTCACGGCTTTTCAAAACCATATTCACATTCGGAATTGACTGACAAAACCCACAGACGTTCTAGCAACTTATAATTAGCTCAACAAGCATTCCATCGCTCTAACCGCAATTGTGCGTATCGGGTGAGTTGAATCGGGAGACCTCACGGTGAACAATAACAACAACTTCAATGAGTCAGCCGGGCAACCGGAACACAAGAAAATTACCGCCACGCGCATCTTGTTGCTCGTGGTTTGTCTGGCAGTCGTCGGCGTCGCGGGCATTACGTTGCAAACCCGCCGTTCGAAAAACCAACCAACTGTTGAACAACCCAGCGGGCGGCGTTTTGCGGGCAAGGCTGAAAATTCAGTTCCCTTCGTGCCTGCAACCCGGCAATCCAAAGACGCCCAATATCTGTCAAAGTCGCAAATCAACGCGGATGGCACCATCACTGGGGCAAAGATTGTCATGGATGAGGGCATCCAGCGCACTGTCAGGGAAATTATGCGAGATCAGGCCTCCGCTCCCCGGCGGCCTGAACGTGTTATGCCGGAACACGAGATTGAGCGCGGGGTAAAAGCTGAGCGCCCGGGCGCGCCTGCAACTTCGCAGTGGCCCGTGCCGAAAGCAGGCGATCAGCCGCAAGTTCAACCCCAGGCGCCGCAAACAACCGGCCTGTCATTTGACGGCGCGACGCTGAGCGATACCGGCGCTTTTCCGCCCGATTCGATGGGCGCGGTGGGGCCTACGCAATACTTTACTTTTGTGAATGGCCGGTTGCGCACCTTCAGCAAAACCGGCACGGCGGATGGCGTCATCAACGCCGACCCGGATGTCTTTTTCGCTTCGGTGATGACGCCGGTCACGCCGCCGGTCGTGCTCAACTTCACCAGCGACCCCAATGTCCGTTACGACCGTTTCACCAGCCGCTGGTTTCTGACCATCATTGACGTGCCCTGTACCAATGCCACCTGCACGACGACGGCGGCCAATCGCGTGCTGATCGCCGTCAGCGATGCGGCCAGCAACGGCACAATCAGCGCCGGTACGGTCTGGACATTCTTTCAATTCGTCGGTGATCCGGGGACGAACTTCCTGGATTACCCCTCGCTGGGCGTGGATGTGAATGCGCTGTATATCGGCGGCAATATGTTCAGCAGCGCCGGGGCGTTCGTGGGGTGTAACGGCTATGTCGTGCAGAAGTCTTCCATTCTCGGTGGAGGCCCCGGTGTGGCGACTGCTTTTGCGAATATAGCGGCGGGCGCGGGCGCCGGGCCTGAGTCGCCACGCGGCGTGGATAATTTCGATTCAACCGCGACGGAAGGCTACATCGTCGGCCCTGACAATGCCAGTTTCAGCACGATCACGTTCCGCCGGGTAAGTAATCCGGGGAGCGCCACTCCGACGATCTCCGCGAATATCTTCGTGACTGTGCCGACGACAACCAGTCCCAATACCGTGGAGCATTTAGGGAATACCGGTGGCGCCAACGGCAACCTGGACACCATTGATGACCGTTTCTTTCAGGCGATGATTCGCAACGGGCGATTGTGGTCGGCGCACAACTTCCGGGTCAGTTCCGCCGGTGTCGCCAGCACTGTAGCAGCAGCAGCGCGCAATGGGGTGCGCTGGTACGAATTCCAGGGCCTGACCTCTACGCCAACGCTGGTGCAATCCGGCACGGTCTTCGACAACGCCGCCACACGCGCGGCAGCGCGGCAATACACCATCCCTTCAGTGACGGTCAGCGGCCAGGGACACGCCGTGCTGGGCTTCACGATGGCCGGTTCACCCGTGGGCGCGACCCCGGCTTACGTCGGCAGGCTGGCCAGCGACACGCTGGGGACAATGGCTGGGCCACCCACGATTGCGGCTGTGGCGTTTGGGACGACGACTGCGAATTACAACCCCGCCAGCGATCCGGGCGGAGCCAGCGGACGGCGTTGGGGCGATTATTCGCACACCAGTCTTGATCCGAAGGATGACATGACCATCTGGACGATTCAGGAGTACAACCAGGCGTCAAATTCCTACGCCGTGCGGGTCGGGAAGCTATTGGCCCCGCCGCCCGCCACGCTTAGCACGCTCGCACCGTCATCCGTCAGCGCCGGGCAGGCCTCCGTCAATGTCACCATCACGGGTACGTCAACCGCCGGCTCAGGCTTTTATGATCCGGGTGCAAACCTGCCCGCGCCAGCCCTGCCCTTCACGCACATTGCGGCAGCGGTCACGGGCGGCGTCACGGTCAACAGCGTGACCTACACCGACCCAACGCACATCACGCTCAACCTTTCGACCGTGGGCGCATCAGCAGGCGCGCAGAACGTAACGGTGACCAATCCCGACGGACAGAGCACAGTAGGTAACGGTATCCTCACCGTCACCGGCGGCAACACCGCGCCTTCGATTACGCCAGTCGCCGTGAACCGGCAACAAGGCTCGCCGAGTTCGAATTCGACCATCGCCACGGTGAGCGATACCGAAACGGCTGCGGGTTCCCTGACGGTCAACGTCAATGGCAGCGCCTCGGCTACGGTCAACAATATCACCGTCTCCAATCTGGTCAACAACAGCGGTACGATCACCGCCAATGTCGTGGCGGCGTGCAATGCCACGCTGGGCACGACCAATTTCACTATCAACGTTTCTGACGGCAGCCTGACGACGCCCGGCACACTCATGGTCACAGTGAGCGCCAACACCGCGCCCACGTTGACCTATAACAATCAAGCCGTGCTGTTTGGCAACGCGCTCACGGTCAATCCCGCCAGCGGGCCCAGTGACAACGGCAGCGTCGCTTCGATTGTGTTGCAAAGCGTCACGCCCTCCACTGCGCCCGGCACCATCACGGTCAATAACACGACAGGCGCCGTAAGCGTGCCGAATAACGTGCCGATAGGCGGCTACACGGTGACGATTCGCGCGACTGACAATTGCAATGCGCCGACCGATGCGCCGTTCACGCTCACGGTCAACAACAATCTGCCGACGATCACGGCGGGCGGCCCGCTGGCGCGCCAGCAAGGCAGCGCAGGTACGGTGTCCACGGTGGCCACCGTCGGCGATACCGAAACAGCGGCAGGCAGTTTGACCGTCACGGCCACGACTGTTCCGGCTGGACTGACGGTGACGGGCATCACCAACACCAGCGGCACGATCACGGCGAATGTCGCGGCGGCGTGCAATGCGGCGCTGGGCACTAACACCGTCGTGCTGACGGTGACCGATGGCAATGGCGGCACGGCGACAGCCAATCTCACGGTGAATGTCACGGCCAACACCGCACCTGTCCTGACGTACAGCGCGCAAGCCGTCGCCGCAGGTGGTGCGTTGAACATCAGCCCGGCGACGGGGCCGAGCGATAACGGTGCGGTCAGCACGATCACGGTGCAAAGCCAGGGTGCCTACACCGGCACGATCTCGGTCAACAATTCAACCGGCGTCGTCTCGCTCAGTAATGCCAAACCGGGCGGCGTGCATACCATCACGATTCGCGCGACGGACAATTGCAACACGACGACCGATGCGACCTTCACGCTGACCGTCAACTGTCCGACGATTAGTCTCAGCCCGGCCAGCTTGCCGAATGGCACGGTGGGCATCGGCTATAACCAGACCATTACGGCGAGCGGCGGGACCGCGCCCTATTCGTTCAGCATCAGCGCAGGCGTGCTTCCGACCGGCTTGACGCTGTCCTCGGCAGGTGTGTTGAGTGGCACGCCGAGTGTGGCGAATCCTTTCAACTTCACGGTGTTGGCGACCGATGCGAATGGCTGCACGGGGACACTGGCGTATGCGGTGACGATCAATCCGGCGAACATCCTGCCGACGATCAATGCGGTGGCGGTAAGCCGCCAGCAAGGTAGCCCTGTTTCCAATTCGACTATCGCCAACGTCAACGATCCCGATCAGGCGTTGAATACGCTGGCTGTCACGGTCAACAGCGGGGCCAGTGCGACGGTCAATGGCGTGACTGTGAATGGCCTCAGCGTCAATGCGGCGGGCGTAGTCACCGCCAACGTGATGGCGGCCTGCGGGGCGACCAACGCCAGCTTCACGCTGACGGTCACGGATGCGGCCTCGGCGACCACCACGGCAACGTTGACGGTCACGGTGACGGCCAACACCGCGCCCACGCTGAGTTACGCCAATCAAGCGCTCGCGGCAGGCAGTGCGTTGAACATCAGCCCCGCCAGCGGGCCGAGCGACAACGGCTCCGTCAGCACGATCACGGTGCTGAATCAGGGCACCTACACGGGCACGATCTCGGTCAACAATGGCACCGGCGTCGTTTCCCTGAGCAATGCCGCGCCGGTTGGGGTGCATACCATCACCATCCGCGCCACCGATAATTGCGGCGCAACGACCGATGCGCCGTTCACGCTCACCGTCAACAACAACTTGCCGACGATTACGGCGGCGGCTCCGCTCGCACGCCAGCAAGGCGGCGCGGGTATCGTGTCCACGGTGGCCACCGTCAGCGATACCGAAACGCCCGCAGGCAGTTTGACCGTCACGGCCACAACCGTTCCGGCGGGCCTGACCGTGACGGGCATCACCAACACCAGCGGCACGATCACCGCCAATGTCGCGGCGAGTTGCGCGGCTACGCTGGGCGCGAACACGGTCGTCCTGACCGTGACCGATGGCAACGGCGGCACGACGACGGCCAACCTCACGGTGAATGTCACGGCCAACACCGCGCCCGTGCTGACCTACAGCGCGCAAGCCGTCGCGGCGGGTGGTGCATTGAACATCAGCCCCGCCAGCGGGCCGAGCGATAACGGTTCGGTCAGCACGATTACGGTGCAAAGCCAGGGCGCCTACACCGGCACGATCTCGGTCAACAACAGTACCGGCATCGTTTCCATCAGCAATGCGAAGCCCGATGGCACACACACCATCACGATTCGCGCCACTGACAATTGCGGTGCGACAACCGACGCCACTCTCACACTCACCGTCGTGTGCCCGACGATCAGTTTGAGTCCGACTACGCTGCCCAACGGCGCAGTGGGAATGAGTTACAACCAGACGCTGACGGCGAGCGGCGGGACTGCGCCCTATTCGTTCAGCACCATTGCGGGCGTGCTGCCAACCGGGCTGAGCCTGTCGGCGGGCGGCGTGCTGAGCGGCACACCGAGTGCGGCCAATACCTTCAGCTTCACGGTGCGGGCCACGGATGCAAATGGTTGTACGGGCAGCCGGGCCTATACGGTGACCATGCGCCGCCGCCAGGTTTGGGCGGATTTCGATGGCGATGGGCGCAGCGATCTGAGCGTCTGGCGACCTTCGACCGGCAACTGGCAATGGCTGAATTCATCTACCAATAGTTTGCAAACCCAGCAATGGGGCGCGGGCTATGCGCCGTACAACGATGTGATCGTGCCGGGCGATTATGACGGCGATGGCAAAATTGACCAGGCCATCTGGCGTGGGGCCGACAGCATCTGGTACATCCGCAAGAGCAGCGATGGCGGCTTCATCCTGGATTTGTGGGGTACGAGCAATGCGCCGTATTTCGACATCCCGGTGCCGGGCGATTACGACGGCGACGGCAAGACCGACCTCGCGGTCTGGCGGCGCGATGGCACCTGGTTCGTCAAACGCAGTTCGGACGGCTCTTTCCTGATCCAAGCGCACGGCCAGAACGGCGACATCCCGGTGCCGGCGGATTACGATGGCGATGGCAAGACCGACTTGGCGGTTTTCCGGCCTGGGGCGATTGCGCCAACGCCGAACTGGATCATCTTGAATAGTTCGACGAACACCATCACCAGCATTCAATGGGGTGCGGGCTATGCGCCATATTTCGACACACCCGTCCCGGCGGATTATGACGGCGATGGTAAGGCTGACCTAGCCATCTGGCGCGGCGCGGATTCGATCTGGTACATCCGGCCCAGCGCCAATCCGGGGAATCCGATCCTGGAACTGTGGGGAGCGAACTACGCGCCATACTTCGATATTCCGACGCCAGGAGATTTCGACGGCGACGGCAAGGCGGACATTGCGGTCTGGCGGCGCGATGGCACTTGGTTCGTCAAACGCAGCACGAATGGCAGCTTCCTCATTCAAGGACTAGGGCAAACAGGTGATGTGCCGGTACCTGGCGCGCCACGGTAAACCCCTCGTCATCCTTAACGCTCAACCCGCGGCAACCTGGGCGCCCACCAGGTTGCCGCCTTTTATTTTAGGACTTACGCAAAAGCCGGAAATTTGCCACAGAGGCACCGAGACACAGAGCAAGAGAGAGAGTTTACCAGTCAGGCAGGCCTTTCCTCTCAGGGCTTTTGCAAAGTCCTCAAAACATCTGCCAAAGACTTTTGACTGACTGCTGACTGCTGATTCCTGATTCCTGCTAAACTGAAAATACCGGCTGATTTTCAATTTGTCAGGAACCAGGAATCAGGAGTCAGCAGTCAGTCAGACCGTTCGAGAGCGCGCGCTGGCGACTTTGCAAACGCCCTGCCTTTCCTCTGTGACTCCGTGCCTCTGTGGCAATGGTTCTGCGTAAGTCCTATATTTTTGGCAGTCACACCCGTTGCCGTGCTGCTCATGGCGCAAAAGCACTTGCCTGCCCCGCCAATCGTCATTTATGGTCAAGTCATTCAGGCAACCGGATGCTCTATGCTGACTGCTGACTTAGCACTTCACATTCAGCGCGGCGACAAGATCAACCCGCGCACGATTGACGCCCAAGACCCGCGCCATTTGCAGACGGCGGCGGATTTGATCTTGCTCGTGCGACAACACGCGGGCCAACGGCGCGCCGCGTTGCAACAGGCGCTGGATGAATACATCGGCGTCGGCACCGATTACAAAGTCTTGCGTGGCCTGATCAAACTATTGCTGGATCGTTGCGAATTCGAGAGCGTCAGCGTGCGCGATGCTGCTGAATTGCGCCACGCCCTGTTTTTCAAAGCCGTCGAACAACACCCCGTTGTCACCGCCGCAGCCCGCCAACAAGTGCTGGCCACTCTCGCCGCCGACCTGGTTTGCGCGCCTGAAGAAGTGGTGCAAGGTCTTTACGCCGACCTTTCCGACAATCAGGTGCTGACGCTGATTGACGAACTCGAGGCGTCACAACTGATTGATCGGTACAACGTCGCCCAAGCGCAAGCGCTGCTCTACCGCTGCTCCGAGATACGCTTATGGATTGCGGCTGAACAGGCGCACCGCACGCGTGAACTGTTTCAGGCGATCAAAGCCTTCCGCCTGATCCACGCGATTCGCGGCAACGCGCGCACCGGTTACGAAGTGCGCTTGAGCGGCCCGGTTTCGCTCTTTCATCGCTCGCAACGCTACGGCATACAAATGTCCGTGTTTCTGCCCGCGCTGCTCTTGCAAGAAGGCTGGCAGATGCGCGCCGAGATCGAGACCAAACGCGGTAAGGCTTACTTTGAACTCGATAGCACCCAACGCAAATTGCGCTCGCATTACTTGCCGGATGAAGCCCGACCAAACGAAGCGTTGCTCGCGAAGCTGGTGCAGGATTGGCCGGCCGTGGGCAGTGAATGGTCATTGACGGTGAACCAAGCCGTGCTCGACTTGGGCGAAACGGCGCTCGTGCCCGATCTGGAATTCAAGCATCCGCAACTCGGCACGGCCTCTCTGGAAATGCTGGGCTATTGGACGCCGCGCCATTTACAAGACAAGCTATTGGTCTTGGCACGCGGCAAGGTGACAAATTACCTCTTGATTGTTGTCGAAGAATTACGCTGTAGCCGCGAAGGCCCGGCTTCCCTGCCGCCGAACGTCATCGTTTGCAAAACGGCGTTGAAAGCGAAGGAGATCGCAAAGGCCTTAGCTGGAATCTCCTCGCCCAGTTCGCTCCCGCAATAGTTTTTAACAGGACTTACGCAGAACCATTGCCACAGAGGCACCGAGTCACAGAGGAAAGGCCTGCCTGACTGGTAAACGCTCGCTCGCTCTGTGTCTCGGTGCCTCTGTGGCAAATTTCCGGCTTTTGCGTAAGTCCTATTCAACTTTTTCTTCCTGTAAATTTTTCGGTGACGATGTAGGGGCAGACCTGGGTGTCTGCCCCGGTCGCTTTTGCGGCCTTTGATGCCGTCTGCTGCCACCGGGGCAGACACCCAGGTCTGCCCCTACATCGTCACCACCGGATTTTTTACAGGAAGAATTTTTTTCTGCCAACGACTGCCGGGTTTGCGCGCCGTTTCCGCATCTTCCTCATGAATCCCGAAATTTCGCTTGGATGAACTGCCAGATCGGCTGGCGCCAGGTCACAGTGTGTCACGCAAGGACGGGCAGTCTGTGCGGTGGAGGTCGGTGTGCCAGGACGGCAGGTTCCCAGGCAAGCTTCATGCTGAGCGTGCGGCTGGTTCAACTACTAAACCCCAAAGGAAAGATGTCATGAGAAAATTAAGACACACCCTTCACCACAGAATCGTGCGCAATTCGCGCAGACGCGCTTTATTGCAATTTGGCCTCTTCGCGACAACCTGTGCGGTAATGTTCGGATGCTTGCTGCCTTGGTTACACGGGCAGGCGGCAAGCAAGTTGCAAGAGAGCGCACCAACGGAACTCTGGCGCAACCTCGAACGCACCGCGTTGCAAGGTCGCAACACACCGGGCCTGCCCAATAATGCCCGCGCGTTGCGTTTGAATACCGCCGCGTTGGCCGACGTGCTCAACCGCGCGCCGCGCGAATTCAAGGAAAAAGCCAGTGAAGTCATTCTGCCGTTGCCGCTGCCGGATGGGTCGTTCGCGCGTTTCCGGCTGGAAGAATCGCCGGTGCTCGTGCCCGAAGTTGCCGCGCAGTATCCCGAAATCAAAAGCTATCGCGGCCAGGCGCTCGACAATCCGGCGTTGACGATGCGTTGCGATTGGTCGCCGCGCGGCTTTCATGCGCTGCTGCTGGGCAGCACGCAATCCGTCACCATTCAACCGGCGCAAGCGAATGACGCGGCCACTTATGTCAGTTACGACAGCACGGTCAGCGAACTTAGCGGCATCTGCGGGGTGACGGCAGACCAGCAAGTCGCGGGCGCGCTCACTTCGCTCAAACAGAATAGCCCGCGCGTCTCGACCGGCAACAACCTGCGCACCTACCGCATTGCCATTGCGACGACACAGGAATATACCAACGACCCGCAACTGGGCGGCGGCACGGTGGCCGGCGCGGTGGCCTCGCTCAACACCTGGATCAATGCCGTCAATGTGCTGTATGAACGCGACCTGGCGGTACGGCTGTTGCTGGTCACCAACAATGCGCTGATCTTTACGGCGGAACCCGACCCTTTCACCAATGGGAATGAAGACGCGATGCTGGACGAGATCGTGAATCCGTTGCGCAACGTCATCGGCGCGGCCAATTACGATCTGGGCCACGTGCTGGGGACAGGTGGTTCGGGGGTGGCGGGCTTCGGCGTGGTTTGCAGCAACACCGGCAACAGCAAGGAACGCGGCGCGAGCCGTATGCAAGGGCCGGTTGGCGGCGGGTTCACCTCGCTGCTCGCGCACGAGATCGGTCACCAATTCGGCGCTTCGCATACGCACAATGCTTTGAATTGCGCTGGCCGTACCGCCGAGACCGCGTTTGAAGCTGGCGGCGGTTTGTCGCTGATGGCCTATCGCGGGAATTGCACCGGCAATGTGCTCGCCATTACGAACGGCGCGGACGTGCTGAATTTTCACGCCAGCAGCATTGTCCAAGTCCAAACCTTTCTGGCGACGACGGCTTGCGCGGCGACGGTGGCAACGGGCAACAATCCACCGGTCGTCAGTGGCGGGCCTGATTACACGATCCCGCGCAACACGCCCTTTACGTTGACGGCCGTTGGCAATGATCCCGACCTCGCCGACGTCGCCAATTTGACCTATGCCTGGCACCAGGTAGATTCGGGCGGCGCGAATTTCGCCAATCCGCCGTATAACGATGCGGGCGATCCGCCCACCACGACGCGCCCGATCTTCCGCCCCTTTGGGCCGACGGCCAGCCCGGCCCGCACCTTTCCGAGCCTGACCTACATTCTGAACAACGCCAACACGCCGCCCGATACGCTTCCCGGTCAGTTCGGCCAGACCTTCCAAACGGCGGAGCAGTTGCCGCGCGTGGCCCGGCAAATCAACTTCCGCGTCGTGTTGCGCGACAACCGCGCGGGCGGCGGCGGGTTGAATGACGACAACGTGACCTTGACGGTGGACGGCGCGTCCGGCCCCTTCCTGGTGACCGCGCCGAACACGGCGGTGACCTGGACAGTAGGTTCGCAGCAAACCGTGACGTGGAGCATCAACAACACCAATGCCGCGCCGATCAATGCGGCCAGCGTGCGCCTCACGCTTTCGGTTGACGGCGGCCAGAGCTTTCCCTTCGTGCTGGCGGCCAGCGTGCCCAACAACGGCACGGCCAATGTCACCGTGCCGAATGGCTTGAACACGACGGCGGCGCGCGTCAAAGTCGAGGCCCTCGGCAACATCTTCTTCGATATTTCGGATGTGAACTTTGCGATCAACGCGGGCGCGGCCTGCCCGAACGTCACGGCCCTCGCGCCGAGCGTCGGCAATCCCGGCACGGTCGTCACGCTGACCGGCGTGGGCCTCACGGGCGTGACGGCGGTGCGTTTCAGCAACAACGTCGCGGCGGCGGCTTTCAATGTCGTCAATGACACGACGCTGACTGCGACCGTACCGGCTGGCGCGGTGACCGGGCCGCTCACGCTGAGCAAAGCCACTTGCCCGGAGGTGACTACGCCCGTCTTCGTCTTTTGCACGAATCCCGCCACCACGTTGCAGGTGGATGATAATGGCTTTGAGGGTGGCGCCGGCGGCACGTATTTCGCCAACCGGCTGACGCCGGCAACGTATCCCGCCTCCTTGCGCAGCATCAGCCTGCAACTGGATGTGCCGGCAGGCACGAACATCACGCTGCTGACGGGCGCGAATCCAAGCGGCAATGCCAACATCAACGATTTGCCGCTGCAACGAACTGCGGTAACAGCGGGGCCGCCAGGGCAATTCCGGGAGTACAACGTGCCCGCGCTCACGCTGGGGTCGGGGGATTTCGTCGTGGGTTGTTTCGTCGAAGGGACGCAGTTCCCCATCGCCTTTGACACCACCACGCCGCAAATGCGTTCTTACAATGGCTTCGGCGGAACCAACTGGAATCAACTCAATGACCGGAACTACCCCATCCGCGCCCAAATCCTGACGGGTTGCGGCAGCGGCGTGACTTGTCCAATGGTGACCGGCCTGACGCCGAACAACGGCTCAGTCGGGACAATGGTGAATATCGCGGGCGCGAATTTTGCCGGCGTGACGGCGGTGCGTTTCAGCAACAACGTCAATGCCGCATTCACTGTCAACGGCGATAGTCAGATCACGGCGACCGTGCCCAACGGCGCAGTGACCGGGCCGCTGACCATCGTGCGCCCCAATTGCCCGGATGCGCAGACGGCGGCCTTCACGGTGAATCCGATCAACTGCGCCACCGTGACGGGCGTCAATCCGCCGCGCGCCGCCGTCGGGGGCACGGTCACCATCACGGGCACCAATCTGACTGGCGTCTCCATCGTGAAATTCACCAACGAGGTCAGCGCGGTGTTCACCGTGGACAGCGACGCGCAAATCACCGCGACCGTCCCGAATGGCGCCACGCCCGGCCCCATCACGTTGAGCAAAACGGGCTGTCCAACTTTGCAAACCGCCGCCATCACGCTCTGCAATACGCCGCTCTCCGCGCAAGTGGACGACGGCACGCAGCAAGGCGCGAGCGGCGCGTTCGGACAGGTTTTCCTGGTCAACCGGCTGACGCCGATGGCTTATCCGGCCACGCTCAACAGCGTCATCATCCGGTTCGATCCTTTCCAGGCAATTCCCACCGGCACCGCGTTCACGCTGCTCGGCGCGGCCAATCCCAACGGCGGGGCGAACATTGACAACCTCGCCTTTCAGCAGGTCAATGCGCAAGTCGGCACGCTGCGCGAATTCGTCACTTACAATCTGACTACGCCCGTCACGATCAACGCGGGCGATTTCGTCGTGGGCTTCAGCATCAACCGTGAGAACAGCTTTCCACTGTTGCGCAACACCAACAATCCGCAAGGGCGCTCTTACTCCTCAAACAACGGAACCAACTTTGCGGTGATCGAGGGCAACGCGAATCTGCTGATTCGCGCGGGCTACACGCTGGGTTGCGGCGCGGGGCCGGTGTGCGCCACCGTCACCAATCTCAACCCGACCACCGGGATGACCGGCGCACAAGTCGTCATCACCGGCACGGGCCTGACCGGCGTGACGGGCGTGCGGTTCAGCAACAACGTGGCCGCGCAATTCACCGCTGACAGCGACACGCAAATTACCGCAACCGTCCCAGCGGGCGCGGTGACCGGGCCGCTGACCATCACCAAACCCGGCTGCGCCGATGTGCAGACGGCAGCTTTCACCGTGACCGCGCCGCCCACTTGCCCGACGATCACCAACCTCACGCCTGCCGAAGGCTTGGTCGCCGCGCAAGTCATGCTGACCGGCACGAATTTCACCGGCGTGACGGGCGTCGCGTTCAGCAACAACGTCGCGGCGCAATTCAATGTCGTCAACGACACGCAAATCACCGCGACCGTACCGGCGGGTGCGGTGACCGGGCCTCTGACGCTCACTAAACCCAATTGCGCCGATACGCTCTCGGCCCCCTTCACCGTGCTGCCACCGGCTGATCCGATGCTCGACATCAACAATGTCGAAGCCCGCGAAGGCAACGGGGCGAACCGCCGCAACGCGCCCCAGACCACCACGCCCGTTACCTTCACGGTCACGTTGGGCGGTGTGCGCGGGTACAACCAAACGATCACGGTGAATTACGCGACCGCCGACAACACCGCGCTGGCGGGGAGCGATTATATCGCCACCTCCGGCACGCTGAACTTTGCGCCGCCATTCACTCAAAACACGGCCACGCGCACCATCACCGTCCTGCTGATAAATGACAACGGGCATGAGGCGAACGAAGATTTCTTTGTCAACCTCAGCGGCGCAGTCAACGCCGTGCTGCACGACGGTCAGGGCGATTGCACCATTCTGGACGACGATTGCGTGGCCTTCGCCTTCGCGCCCAGCGCCTTGCCCAACGCGCTGCCCGGCGTGGCGTATCAGCAACAACTCAGCGTGAGCGGCGGGCAAGCGCCCTATTTCTTCGCGCTCGCAGCCGATTCCACGTTGCCGCCGGGGTTGAATTTGTCGCCGACGGGTCTGCTGGCTGGCACGCCCACGCAAAACGGCGTGTTCAGTTTTGCGGTCGAAGTGGATGACGATTTCGGCTGTTTCGACGATCACCTTTACACGCTGCGGGTGGGCAAGCGCATCACACCGGCGGATTTCGACGGCGACGGCCAGGCCGATCTGGGCGTCTGGCGCGGCAACAACGGCAACTGGCTCACGCTCAATTCGGGCAATGGCCAATTGCAAACCGTCCAATGGGGCGCGGGGGTTGCGCCGTATAACGACGTGATCGTGCCGGGCGATTACGACGGCGATGGCAAGGCCGATCAAGCCATCTGGCGCGGCGCCGATTCGATCTGGTACATCCGCAAATCCTCGGACGGGCAATCGCTCTTGAAACTTTTCGGCAGCAGCAACGCGCCCTATTTCGACGTGCCTGCGCCCGCCGATTATGACGGCGACGGCAAAACGGACATCGCCGTCTGGCGGCCTGCTGACGGGCGGTTTTACGTCTTGAAGAGTTCGGATGGCGGCTTCCTGATCGAGGCTTGGGGCACAGCGGGCGACAAGCCCGTGCCGGGCGATTACGATGGCGATGGTAAAGCCGACTTCGCCGTCTGGCGGCCCGGTGATGGTAACTGGTACATCAAAAAGAGCAGTGGCGGCTTCCAGGTTATTGCCTGGGGTGCCGGGGCTGCGCCATTCCTTGATGTGCCTGTTCCGGCGGATTTCGACGGCGACGGCAAGGCCGATTGCGCGGTCTGGCGCACCTCGAGTTCGACCTGGTACATACGCCCCAGCGCCACGCCGAATGCGCCTGTCGTGACGGCTTGGGGCGCCAGCGGCGCTCCGTTCTTCGACACGCCCGCGCCTGCCGATTTCGACGGTGACGGCAAAGCCGACATCGCCGTCTGGCGGCGCAATAATGCCACCTGGTATGTCCTGCGCAGTTCCAATGGCACGTACCTGATTCAAGCCAATGGACAAAGCGGTGACACGCCCATACCGGGTGCGCCGCGCTAAGCAGGTTAACCGCAGGTCACGGCGGAAATGAAAAGAGCCTGGGATCGAGGCGTGCCTCGATCCCAGGCTCTTTCTTATTCAGCTTGGCGGATAGCCTTAGTCCTCGAACATGGCTATTTCTTCCGGCCCACCGCAAACAAACTCTGCGCCGACCGCACATACATCACACCTTCCGACAACGCCGGGGTCGCCATCAACAAATCGCCCATCGCATTGGTACCGAGGTGCTCATACTTACGGCCCGCCTTGATCACCAACACATCGCCGTCTTCATTGGATAGATACAGCTTGCCATCCGCCGCGACCGGCGAGGCGCTAAAACCGCTGCCCACCAGCGGCAAACGCTGCCGGTAGATTTCTTCGCCCGTCTTGACGTCGTAAGCGTCGAGCAAGCCGTTATTGGCGAGCACGTACAAGATGCCGTCATACACGAGCGGCGTCGGCATATACGACCCGCGCCCGTTGTGGCTCCACACGACTGACTCGCTCGCGGTGTTGCCCTCCGGCAGCGTCAGGTCGCCACGCGCGCCGGCCTTCACGACAAAGATCGGACGTTCGGGCGCGCGGCCACTGGCGATGATGAATTTGTCGTCGGCAAAGAGCGGCGTCGGCGCGGTGATCTTGGAACTGCGTCCCAACCGCCACAATTCCTTGCCGGTGCGGGGATCGTAACCACGCACATAATTCGCCGCGTTCGTCACCAACTCCGGCCCCGCCGCAGTCATCGCCACGGTCGGCGTGCCCCACGAAGGTAGTTCGTCGCGTTCGGTCTTCCACACCTGCTTGCCGGTGTCGGCGTCGAGCGCCAGCAAGAACGAATCGTCCTGCGTGTCGCATTGCAGGATGACGAGGTTATTCCATAAGATCGGCGAACTGGCCGTGCCCCACTCATAGGTCGGAATGTCATACGCGCCCACATTCAAGCGGCCCAGCTCAACCTGCCACAACAGCCGCCCGTTCAGGTCATACGCATATACGCCCTGCGAACCGAACCAGGCGACGACGATGCGCCCATCGGTCGCGGGCGTCGCGCTGGCGTAGGTAGACTTGATGTGGCGCTTTTCGTTGGGCACGCCTTCGTGCGCCACGCGTTCCCACAGAATTTTGCCCGTGTGTTTGTCCAGGGCGTAAAGCGTCCAGCGTTGCGGCGTGCGATCTTGCGAAGCGTCGCCGTCGCCATACAGCCCCGGTTTGAAACTCGCTTTGGGATCGCTGCTGACCGCGCTGGTAACGAAGAGGCGCGCGCCCCAGACGACCGGGCTGGAATGCGCGAGGCCCGGAATTGGCGTGCGCCACAGAACGTTCTCGCCCGTCTTGCCGTCCCACTTGTCCGGCAGGTTTTGCTTTTCGGTCACACCGGACGCCTGTATTCCTCGAAAAGCCGGCCAGTTGGCATTCGCCGCAGACGGTTCAACCGTTTTGGGCGGACGCGCGCTGGCTTTGGTGACGATGCGGCGCGGGGCGATGACTTTGGCTTCCTCGGCGGGCGACCAAACGCTGTCGCCTAGAATCATCCGGCGCGGCACACATTCATCCGCGATGAGATTGAAGATGACGCGCTTGCCCTCGAGCCGCGCTTTATACCGGCCCGCGCCTTCGCAACCCTTGGGCGCTTTGGCGCTGACCAGTTCAAGCCCATCGCCGGTGCGTTTCCAAGTGCCGCTGAAGGCGGGCCAGCCCGTGCCTTCCAGCTTGAACGTGCCGTCGGGGTCGAAGCGTGCGTTAAAGGCGCCGAATTTCAGGGGCGTGTCAGGAAGCTGTACGCCGGGTTGCTGGCGCGCATTTACTGAACCGGAGAGGCTGGCAACCAGGCTTGCCAGCACCAACAGCAACGCCCGCCCAAATTTGCCGGAAAACATTCTTTTCATTTGCGTCACCGCCTTTGCATAAACAGGAACAGCCTACGCTTGCGTCTGCTGTAAAAATAAAGAGCAGCCCACCGCTCGGAGCTAGGCGGCGCGGCGCTCAGCGTAATAAAACAGGATGTCGAAATTGCCCGGCGTATAACCGAGCATCCTAAGCAACAACGCCACCTGCCCACGATGATGGACGCCATGAATGGCCGCGTGGTGCAGCAGTTCACCCAAAGGCATAGCCTGCTTCCCCGTTGGGCCGAGCGTGAATTCAACCACGCGCGTCAGGTCTTCGTCTTTCAACCCGGACAGAAACTCACGCACATAACCTTCTACGCGCCCCCAGGTTTCGCGTAACGTTTCGAGCGTGGGGTAATCGTCGCCTTTGAGCGCCACGCTGCGCGCCGGGCCGCCGCAACGATCCAGCCAGCCCCATTCGGCGCTCAGCACATGCACCAGGGTGTTGCGGATAGAACCATAACTGCCCGCCACAGGCTGTGTGAATTCTTCCGGCGTGAGTTGCGCCAGCACCTGAAAGAGTTTCCGGTTCACCCAATAGCCGTAATCGTAAAGACTGATGAGATCATTGACGATCATCTGCTGCTCCTTCGATGAAGCCTGTGCGGTCAATCAACAATCTTGACTTCGCGCACTTTGCGGTCCTGGTCGAGGCGCACTTGCAAGCCATAATGAATAGGGTCTTTGAAAGGCCACCCCAGGTCAATGTTGTATGAAAGCACGCTGCCGTAATCTTTGTTGGGTGGGCCGAGCAGGCGATGGGCTTCGGCAACGGGTTGGCCGAGCAGAAGTTTACGTTGCACCAGGTCTTCGCACATCCTGCCACGCGCGCGCAGATTGCCTTGCAACCACGCCGCCGAGTCGAACATTTTGTTGTTGCCACACGCGGCCAGCCACCCAACCAATATCAGTGCCAACAACCCCGCAGTTTTCGTCATTACTCGCATCTTGTGTTATACCCCTCAGGCCCAATGGCATTGAATTCAGGTTCAGAGTTCACGCTTCAGCGTGTCTCAGTCGAATGAACACGCTGAAGCGTGAACTCTGAAACTTTGTCGCGCTTAATTCAATGCCCTTGCCCCTCATGCCTGCACTGAACGTGATGACTTACTGTAGGTGCTCATAAATCAAGTGCTCGAACCTCCTCATAACAACCATAGTCGTGGTGTTATAAAACGGCAGCTCTTGCGTCAGGAACACGACGCCGATGCCCCGTTTCGGGTCCACCCAGAAATGCGTATTGAAGATTCCGGCCCAGGTATAGCTGCCAGCACTGCGCTCGTGAGCCGCTTTGCCTTCGGTCATGGTTATCTGGAAGCCCAGGCCAAACTTGTCCTTGCCCGCTCCGAACGGGAACGCAGCCGATTGTTTCGGTATCACCACAGGCATCTCCTCGACCACAAGCGCGCCGATCTGATTGGAGGTCATGAGCCGCACGGTTGCGGGCTTGAGCAAACGGGCGCCGTGCCAGCTTCCCTCATTCAGCAACATGTGCAGAAAGGCGGAGTAGTCCGAAGCAGTCGAGACCAATCCGCCGTCGCCCCGCACGACCGACGTGTATTTGGCAGGATTCGGCGTCTCGACCAGTCCGGTCGCTTCCCGTTGATGGACGGTAACGAGCCGTCTCGCTTTCTCGGCGGGAAGCAAAAAAGACGTGTCAGTCATTTGCAGCGGACGAAAGATGTTTGCCTGAAAGTAGTCTTCGAGCGACTGCCCCGAGAGCTTTTCGACAATGTCACCCAGCGCCGCCGTGCTATGCGAGTATTGCCATTTCGTGCCGGGATCGAACAAGAGCGGCAGATCACGCTGATTCTTACCGGTTTTCTGTTGCAGGCTCAGGATGGTGGGGCTGGTAAACGAATAACTCAGCCCCGATGTGTGCGCGAGCAAGTGCCGGATGGTCATCTCCTGCTTCGCTGGTCGTGTCGTATACGTGGCGTCCTTCTCATTAAATGTGGCGATCACTTCGCGCCCCTTGAGCGCAGGCAGGTAATTGCCCACCGCGTCGTCGAGCCGCAACTTGCCTTGCTCAACCAGCATCATTACCGCAACCGAGGTAACGGGCTTGGTCATGGACGCGATGCGAAACACGGTGTCTTTAGACAGCGGGACATTTTGGGCCACGTCCTGGTTGCCAAAAGCCTTGAGGTACAGCGTCTGATTCTTATTCACGACCGCAGCCACCACGCCGGCGAGTTCTTTCTGGGCGACGGCAGCCTTGAACAATCGGTCAATCGCTTCAGCGCCCTTGGCCTTTAGCGTTGGCAAGCCAGCCGATTGCAATGAGGTGGGTAAAATTGCCGACATCGGAAGCAACAAGGCCGTTATCGCAATCAGCAGCAAACGTTTCGACATAAAACCCCTTTTAGCTTGCTTGAAGCACGCTTGGAACACGCACACGCCAACTACTTCTTCACTACCGTCAGCTTCACCTCCGACGGATACTGCCGTGCATGATGCACCGCGTTGTGCGCGACCACGCCTTTCACTTCATCGTAATTCTTCCCGCCCGTATTCAGATTCCGATCAAAGCGCGGGAAGTTGCTGCTCGACACTTCCAAACGAATGCGATGGCCCGCGTCAAAGAAATTGCTGGTCGTCATCGGTTGCAGCGTCACTTTGTAAACCTTGCCCGCTTCCATCCACACCGGCGGTTTGTCGTAACCGTCGCGGTAACGCACCCGCTGAATCGTTTCATCCAGATTGTAGGCCGTCCCATCCGGCAACACGTCAATCAGCTTGACCGTGAAATCGGTGTCCTTGGCGTCGGATGAAACATACAGCGTGACTTCAATCGGGCCGCTGACTTCCATGCCTTGCGCCAACGGTTCGCTGCTGTAAACGAGGATGTCCGGGCGCGCTTCCATCTTGCGCTGATCGAAGGCGCCGCCTTGCACAGCATTGCCTGTGCAGCAAACGTTGCCGCCATACGAAGGCACGGGGTTCATCGGGTCATAATCGAATTTGTCAGGACTGTCTGTCGCCGGAGCCGCCGCGACCAGCACGCCGTCGCCATTCAGCGTATTCGCTTTGCCGCCGCTCGCCAGATAAAACGTCAGCGGCTGCGCACCCGCCGGAGGCCAGGAGTCGGCGCTCTGCCATTTGTTGAGGCCCATCGTGTAGTAACGCACCCTCGGCATCTTTTCGAGCACGCCGTTCTGCTCGCCTTTCAAGAAGCGATCAAACCAGCCGTAAGTCAGTTCGTCGTAATTGAGCCGCGCATCGCCCATGCTGCGTTCGCCGACGATGGTGTTTTCAGTCGCACGTTTGTAGGCGCAATGCAGCGTCGGCGCGATCACGGCGTATTGCTGGTTGGCGATGTCGGGCCGCGCCGTTTTGCGCACGTGATTGTATGCCGCTAGATTCGGCCCCACCGAAACGTCGTACCAGGACATGAACCAGAAGCCGGGCACGTTGACCTTCATGTTGTCGTGCCACAAACCGCCCTTGTACCATGCCGGATCGTTGGGCGCGCGTTTGATCATCGCGCCGCCGGTATCCACCGGCATTTCATCGGCGAAAATCCCCTTTGGCCCGTCCACAGCTTTCATAATGTCCATCACCGGCAGATGCGTGAGCGCCTGCGACCAATCCACCGGCGGCAACTGTTGCGCCAGATCAAAAGCTTTCGAGGCGCGAATCAAATCTTCCTGCGTGGCATGCGGCGGCATTTGCGGGCGCACTTGATTCTGTTCGCCATACAACCAGGCGATGAACAGCATTTGCACCGCGCCGCCGCGATACCAGTTGCCCTGTTCGTAATAACCACCGACACGCCCTACACCCGCGCCAAAGCCTTGCGGGATCATCGCCGCAAAGGCCGGATTGCCTTGCGCCGCGACACCCAGTTGCCATTCGGCGGTGGATGAACAGCCAATCGTGCCGACCTTGCCATTCGACCAGGACTGTTTCGCCATCCAGGTCAGCGCGTCATCGCCATCGGTCAATGGCGGGCCGAGAATGTCGTAATTCCCTTCCGAAAAGAAATGGCCGCGTTCGTTCATTACCATGTACGCATAGCCGCGTTTGACGGCGTCGAGTTGCGTGCGCATGTCGCTCACGACGCCGTTGCGCACATCCCAGTAATTGAAGTTGTAGGGCGTGCGCGAAAAGATCGTCGAATATTTCTGCGACGTGTCTTTGGGGCGATACAGGTCAGCCGCCATGCGTTTGCCGTCGCGCATCGGGATCATCAGCTTGCGCTCGACGATGGCGACGGATTGCAACTCCGCCTCGGTCGCGTTGCGTTGGGCGAACAGTTCAGGGTTAGCCGGCGCGCGCCGTTGCCCGCTCGCGATTTGAAAGGCTGCGAACAAGCTTGTCGTAGCCAAGATGAGTGACCAGAAAATCTTTCTTCGCATGCGTCTGCTCCTGGGGAAATGGACGCCGCTAACGCGCGTCATTATTGAGAGTCTGTCCTGCCTAAAGGAGGTGAGATTACGGAACAGGCGGAAATAACGGAACAAACAGAAACAAAACTTAGCCTAAGCATCTTTTCAGTCTGTTCCGTTATTTCCGTCTGTTCCGTAATCTCTTTTCTCTTTCTACCAATCCACTACTGACCCATCATCCGGGTCATACGTTTCCTGATTGCGCCAATCGTGCCCGAGCTTGTCTTTCATGGCTTCTTCATCCAATTCGATGCCCAAGCCCGGCCCGGTCGGCAGATCAAGATAGCCATCGCGCACAGTGAACGGTTTCTTGATGTAGCCTTCGCCCAAACTCACCTGCTCCTGACACAGGAAGTTGGGAATCGAAGCCGCGATCTGCAAGCCGGCGGCCAGCGAAATCGGGCCGAGCGGATTGTGCGGCGCAATCGAAGCGTAATAAGACTCGGCCATACCCGCGATGATTTTGACTTCGGTAATGCCGCCCGCATGGCACAGGTCGGGTTGCAAGATCGTCGCCGCGCCCTTTTCCAGAATCTCGCGGAAGCCCCATTTGGTGAAGATGCGCTCGCCCGTCGCAATCGGGATGTGTGTGGTCTTTGCCAACTCGGCCATCAAATTCACGTCCTGGCAATTGATGACCTCTTCGTAAAAGAAGGGGTGGAACTGCTCCAATTCTTTCATTAGGATTTTGGCCGTGGCGGGCGGCACCGCGCCGTGGAAGTCAATACCCAAGTCGCCTTCCTTGCCGACGATCTTGCGCAGTTCTTCAAACTTGGCGGCGGCGTTATCAATCCAGGCTTTGTTTTCGATGAGGCGCGCGTTGCGGCCATTCAGCTTGGCGGGGCCGGTTTTGAAGGCGGTGAAACCTTGCGCGCGCCGCTCTTTGATCAACTCCGGCGTGCCCGCGTGCGCGTACACACGAATGCGCTGGCGCGTCGGGCCGCCGAGCAATTCATACACCGGCACGCCCAGCAGTTTGCCTTTGATGTCCCAGAGCGCTTGGTCAATACCGCTCAGCGCGCTGGTAAGAATCGGGCCGCCGCGATAAAAGGCGTGGCGGTAAATCGCTTGCCAGTGGTGCGTGATGTCACGCGGGTCTTTGCCGACCAGATACGGCGCGATCTCTTTGACCGCTTCGGCGCAGGTCAGCGCGCGGCCTTCGGTAATCGGCTCGCCCAGGCCGACCACGCCCGCGTCGGTGTGGACTTTCAGAAAGAGCCAGCGCGGTTTGACCAGAAAAGTTTCGAGCTTGGTGATCTTGACGCTTTCGCGGACGGTCGTTCGACGCGGCTGTGCTTGCGCGGTGCGCGGCGCGATGACTTCTTCGCTGTGCGCGGGCGCGGCGTTGGCATTGTTTTCTGCGGCAGCTAAACCAACCGTCACCGCCACGGCGGATTTGAGCAGCGTGCGGCGTTCCAGATCGGTATCGGGCTTTTCGGGTTTCATGGGGTTGCTCCTCTTTTCGCGACTTCGATTTGGCGGAGCCTTTGGAGTGCGGCGGCTCGACGCCGCTTTGATATACCCCTCGGTATCAGACGCAGCGAATGCGCGTATTACTGTGGTGGTCGGTTCCTGCAATTGTTCGAATTGCCGAAGGGATACCAAAGCGGCGTCGAGCCGCCGCACTCCAAAGAAACTTCGAGTCTGAATTACTGCACCGAAAACTTAAACACAGTCGTGCTCTTGAACTGTTCACCCGGCTTCAACGCGGTCGTCGGGAAGTTCGGATGATTGGGCGAATCGGGGTAATGCTGCGTCTCCAGGCAGAAGCCCGCGCGGCGCGGATAAACCTTGCCGCCCTTGCCGGTGAGCGTGCCATCCAGGAAATTGCCGGTGTAAAGCTGCACGCCGGGTTGATCGGTCAAGACTTCCAAGACGCGGCCTGTCGTGGGCTCAGTCACACGCGCGGCCAGCGCCACAGCGCCGGTGCTGTTGTTCAACACAAAATTGTGGTCGTAGCCTTTGCCAAAAACCATCTGCTGATCTTTGGCGTCGTCAATGCGCGCGCCGATGACCATCGGTTTGGTGAAATCGAGCGGCGTCCCGGCGACGGGTTTGATGTCGCCAGTCGGAATGAGCGTCTCGTCCACCGGCGTGATGCGGTCGGCATTGATTATCACTTCATGTTTGAGGATGTCGCCATTGCCCGCGCCCGCCAGGTTGAAATAGGAATGGTTGGTGATGTTCAGCACCGTCTCTTTGTCGGTCGTGGCGGCATAATCAATCCTCAATTCGTTGTCGTTGGTCACCCAATACGTCACCGTCACGTTGAGGTTGCCGGGGTAGCCTTCCTCACCGTCTTTGCTGAGATAGCTCAATTCCAAGCCCGCCGCCTTGTCAGTGGAAACGTCTTTGGCCGTCCAAAGTTTTTTGTCGAAGCCGACCTTGCCACCGTGCAAGCTGTTGGGCCCGTTGTTGACGAAAAGCTTATACGTCTTGCCGCCCAGTTTGAATTGGCCTTTGGCGATGCGGTTGGCATAGCGCCCGGCGAGCGCGCCGAAAAATGGATGCGTCTTGAGATAGCCATCCAGGTTGTCAAAGCCGAGCACGACATCGTCGAGCTTGCCAGCTTTGTCGGGCGCTTTGATGGAAACGACGATGCCGCCGTAATTAGTGATGCGGGCTTCAAAGCCTTTGCTATTTGCCAGCGTGTAAATGTCAACGGCCGTGCCGTCTGCGAGTTTTCCGAAGGGTGCTTTGGTCATGGTTGGTTTGGGCAGTGCCGCGTTCTTACTTGTGGCAGCCGGTGTCGCGCGCTCGTCTTTCTTGGGCGGATCGCAGGCCAACGCGCCGAGCAGCAGGGCTGTGCAGCATGTTGGTATGAGACAGCGGTTCATCAATCGGTTCATTGCGTCGTCTCCGTGGTGTTGGATTGTCTTGCGGGAATTGATTTTGTGCAGGCGTAAGGTAGCGCGTGCGCGCGGTTGCGGCAAGGCTTGGCTGGGAATACTGCCAGGGGAAAGCTGATTTACTGGCTGGCGCGTTGCGCGTTGGCCCCCGTTCAGCAAGCGGGCTGCAATGAACCAGCCAGCGGCCAGACGCCGCTGAGCGCCAGTACGAGAAAAATTCTTTTCATTTTGGTTTTCCGTTAAATGGTTTGCGTGCGCACCGTCTTTTTAGCGCCGCGCCGCGCCAGCACCGCGATGGCTTTGGGCTTGGCTTGTTTGGCGATGCGCAGCGCCAAGCGTGCTTCCTGTTGCAGCCGTTCTTCGATCCAACGGCAGATCATGGTTTGATACCCGGACTCGCCCGTCACTTCGGCCAGCGCCTTTAACTGCGTGACCAGTGCTTCGGGCAAGTGGAACAGCACCGGCTGGTAGCTGGTGGCGTGCGCCATTAGCTCATCCAGGTCTGCCGGATTCATTTGATGGTACGCCTCTTCGAGTTGTGCGCGCTCGACGGCGGCTAGCTCACGAATTTGTTTCTTCATTTCTTTTTCTTCTTCGGTTGCAAATCCCAACCAGTGAAAATCCGGGCTAACCCGTGCCCTTTATCCTCAAAGACTAGGCGCAGCCGACGGCCACGATTCGTCCTGCCATCCAAAATGTACACCGCTTCAGCGCGCCGTTCATCCCGCACCCTGTCATAGATGTGTTCGAAACACTCCTCCGCTTCCTCTGGCTCAATCCCGTGATCGCGTAGATGCTGGACGTTGCCATTCTTCCTGTTTTCATCGTCCCATTCAAATGTATCCCAGCGCATGGCACGTTCCTCACTCCCTAATCACCCCGGCCTTGACCAATTTCTCAATCGTCTCTTTTTGGGTATTGATGAAATGGCTGCGTTCCGGTTGCACATCGAGCATATTGTTGGCGGGATAATGGTGATGTTCGGCGTAGCTGGCCGCATACGCCTCGAAGCGTTGGCGCGCCAGCATGTTTTCCATGCCGGGCCGTTGGCGGAAGCGCCGCAACGCCACTAGATCAAGCTCCGCCGTGGCGGCCCAGCTTTCGCCCCAACCGGTTTTTGTGAGCACGAGGCCCTGATAATCCACGATCTTCGAACCGCCGTCGGTGGAAGCATCCGGCACCGGCGTGCCCAGATAACCGCCCGAATTGGTGGAAATGACATAAGCCGAATTTTCGATGGCGCGCGCAATCGTGCAGACCTCTTTGATGCCTTTGGCCGTTTCGTTCGCTTGCGAAGAGCTGTGCAGAAAGATTTCGGCCCCGCGCATCGCATGGCAACGCGCGATTTCGGGATAGAGAATTTCTTCCGAGGCAATCGCCGCAAAATTGCCGAAAGGCGTTTTGGCCACGGGGAAAACACCGTCCAGCCCGTACACATCCAGATACTTGTCCCAGACATCGTGCGGCGTCGGCGCAAACATGGAATTCAAGCGGCGGTACCGCAGCACGACATTGCCGGAGGGTTCGATGAGAAACGAAGTTTGGAAGTAAAGGCCGGGAAATTTCGGATCAACTTCGTAATTGTTGCCCGCGAGATAGAGTTTGCCTGCCTGCGCGATTTTGCCCAGCCCTTCGTATTCGGGGCCGTTCATTTCGAGCGCAGCCTTGTCGGCCCAAGCGGAAATGGATTCGCCCCAAGGAAAGCCCGAGAGAAAATACTCCGGGAAAACGGCCAGTTTGAGATCATCGCCAAAAAAACCGGACGCCGTCAGGGTTTGTGCGTGCAGCCGTTCGATGGATTTTTTCATCACCAGGCGCGCTTCGGCCTTGTCCTTGATCATGCTAACGGCTTGACACTTCACCTGCATGCAGATTGCGCGATAGGCCGTGGTGGTCGTCATTGCGTTAATTCCTTTCGCCTGCCCGGCAACGGTGGTATTCAGGGTGGGAAGAAGTTTGTCGGAGGACATCTCTGGAATCAGCCAGCGGGTGCCCGTTGCAGCGAGCGCTTATTTCAAAAAGACGTGCCGTGGCTGATTTGGTTTCGATGATTTCCTGGCACGGTTGCGCTTCGTCATAAAACTTTTGGTGCAATGGGGTCTAGTCCAGAACAGCATTGGCGTTCAGCCTAGAAATTTGCACATCACCAGTGAAGCGCCCGTTCGCCTCAGGGTTTCAAACCCCACCCGTTGATAGAGCCGCGTTGCCGGATTGTCGGCTGACACGCTCAGCGACACAGCGCGATAGCGCATTTGGGCGTGGGCCAGCAACGCCCTTAACAACGCCGCGCCGAGGCCGCGCCCGCGCTGTTCCGGCACGACGGCGAGCGTTAATTCCGGCGTCGCCGCATCCACATAACCGTAGCCTTGCGGCAGCAACCGTAGCCAGGCTGCGCCTACTGCTCGCCCGGCGGTTTCAGCAAGTAAGGCAAAATCAGCGGGGCGGCCCCACTCAACCAAATACTGGCTGATTTCGGGTTGCTGCAAGATCGCGCGCGGAAAGGGCGGTTGCCCCGGCGGCACGTGCAAGGCTTGATAAAGCATCTCCCACAAGAAGGGTTCATCGGTCACTGCCGCCGCGCGGATCGTGAAGTTCATTTTGATCAATCGGACTTACGCCACAACACGAAGCATAGCCACAGAGGCACAGAGCAAGCACATTGTTATGGGAGATATTGCAATGACCCGATTATTCTTTGCGCTTGCCCGCTCGCTTTCGTTCCTCACTCTTTCTCTCTTGCTCTGTGTCTCTGTGCCTCTGTGGCAAACTTCTGCGTAAGTCCTGATAAAAACAGCTTCCGAGGGACATACGCCTCTCCGTGTGCGTACCCAGGCTTCAACGCGATGACACCGGCCCCGTGGCGGGCGCCATGCATTCCAACAACTCACCGCCCGGCGCACGTATGACCAGCGCTTTGACGCGGCCATAGCAGGGCCGGTCAATCGTGGCGGGGCCGCGGATGACGCTCACTCCGGCGTGGCGGCAGGCGGCCTGCAACTGATCCACATCCGGCGTCATCACGCTCATCATCCAAAAGCCCAGCCGCATCCCATCGGCATCGCGATTGCGATCCAGCGCGGGCGGCGTGCCGGGCGGCGGCGTCAATTGCAACAATTCAAATTTGCCCGTCCAGTTGCCGCCGGATGTCAGCAGCGCCATTTGCACGCGCGTGCTGGCAGGCATGCCCAACATCGTCGCAAAAGGTTCGCCCGTTTGATCCAGCGTCACGGCGACGCCCAGCCCCAGCGCATCACGATAAAACGCCAACGATTCCGCCAGCGAAGGCACGACCGCGCCCATCGTGGCCAGCGGTTCGCCAAACAACGGCGCGGTTTCGTCAACTGGGCCGACTTGCAACAGCGTCAGCCGTTCACCGGAGACCAGGTTAATCATGACTTCCCGGATTTGCTTGCCGCCCGCCTCATAACTGTGTGGGGCCGAGATGGTCAGGGCGCCCAAGTCGCGCACGGCCTCAATCGCGCGGTCGAGGTGGTTGGTTTTCAGATTCAAGGTGAACCAGCCGTAATCCCAGGGGCGATTCGGATTGCGCAACGGCTCGGAGGTTTGGCCCGTCAGTTCGACCAGATCGAGCATGCCGAAATTGTCGCCGGGTTTGCCCAGCCGCAAACAACGCACCTGCCGCGCATTCAAACCCCACAGGCGGCGCGTTTTGTCGGTGAGCATGTCGGTCTCACTCAACGCCTGCAGGCCCAGCAGCTTTTCATAAAACGGGCGCGCCTGTTCGATGGTCTGCACGCGGATGACAGCGCTTTTGATCGCGCTGATGACGGGGCCGCTGGTCGCAGCAGCCGTGGACATAGATGGGGGCATTCGTAAAGTTCTCCTTGTTAAGCGAGCGTGTAGTCTAGGTCGTCTGACCTAACAACTCGCTTGCGAATGTTGCGCGCTAATCCAGTTCATGTATTTCGGCGGGAAGTGCGAGGAAGAATAAGCCGGAAACGAAGATGGAAGCAATCCCGCAGATTGAATAGGCCCAATTCCAGCCCAACCGCTCCACGGCAAACCCCAAGGCCAGCGGCCCATAGGCCACGCCCAGATTTACCGCCAGCGAGCCTGCAAACGTTACCCCCGTCGCCCGCAAGCGCGTCGGAAAGTTCTCGGCAATGAAGGTGAATTTGACCGCCGTCGTGCCGTAAAAGAAAAACGTCATCAGGCAATAACTAATCAATACCGCCCACCAGGAATGTGCCAGCCAGATCATTACGGCAAACGACAGCGCGCCCAATTGCGCCCAAATGATGATGACGTTGCGCCGCTTGAGCAGGAATTCGCCGACATACGCCGAGACGATGTAACCCAGCGAACCCACCGCGTAAGACAACCCCACGATTGCAATCGCATCTTTCGGCTGCCACAGCCGCGCCTTTTGAAAGTACAGATTCAGCCACAGCGTCGTGCCGTAGGCGAAGACATGGAAGAATTCGCCCAGAAAAAGCATTGCGGTTTTGAAGCGCAGTTGCGGGCCGAACAATTCTTTGAAGCGCGGCGCCTGGATGGCGGATGGCGGATGGCGGATGGCGGATTGGGCGGCCTCGAAGGCTTTGGTCTCGCGCAGATATTTGGCGATCAGCAGAAAATACGGAATGCTGAGCAGGCTGATAAAGAACGCATAGCGCCACGCGCCCGCCAACCAGGCGTCCTGCCCCACCAGTTTGATCACGGCCAAACACGCCAGCGAAGCCAAAGCCCAGCCCAGCGGATAGCCGATCTGCAAAATGCCCGATAACAAGCCGCGATATTTTGGCGGCGCTTCTTCGACCACGATGGTGCCCGTCACCGGCGATTGAATGCCGCCCGTCGCAAAGCCGAGGGTGCGCAACGTCAGCACTTGCCAGGTCGTGCGCGCCCAAAACATCGTCGCCACAAAGAACGAGCCGACAATCATCGAAAGCATAAAGACGCGCTTGCGCCCCACGCGATCCGTCAGCACACCCAACGCCGCAATGCTCGCTCCGGCGATGGTGAAGACGATGGCCGAATAAAGACCCGCCTGTTGCGGCGTCCAGCCAAAGTGCGTGAGCAGTTGCGGAAAGACGTATTGGTACAACGCCTGATCCATGTTTTCGAGGCTGACGCCGCACAGACAAATGAGAAAGGCGGTGCGCGGATAGCCGCGCACCGCTTGCATGAAATCGCGCCGTCTTGAAAGCGGGGTTGAGGATGACATTGAATCTTTCGCCTGTGAAAGACGGGCGTGTTTGATTGCCTTACGGCACCGACAAAATGACCTTCCCGAAATGCGTGCGCGCATCAATCATCTCGTGCGCCTTACCGACTTGTTTCAATGGCAGCACGCAATCCACCACCGGTTTGAAAATCCCGCCCGCGAACAATGGCAACGCCTGCGCGCGGAACTCCGGTAAGGTGACGGTGAAATAAGCCGGACTCGACGTGATGCTGATGCTCAGCAATTGCAGGTTCTTCATCCCAATCGCCAGATCGAAGCTGATGACGCGCCCGCCCGTCGTGCCGTACATAATGACCTTGCCGTCCATCGCCATCACATCCCACAGCGTTTGTGCCGTCTCGGCGCCGATGGTCATCATCCCGACATCAATGCCTTTGCCGCCCGTGTCTGCCTGCACGCGCTTGGCGACGTCTTCGGTCTTGTAGTTGTAGGCCGCATCCGCGCCCCAGGCCAACGCCTTTTGCACTTTGTCATCACGGCTGGCCGTACCCGCAACCCAGGCGTTGCGCCACTTGGCGATTTGCAGCGCCGCGCTGCCGACGCTGCTGGCGACAGCTTCGATCAGGACGCGCTGGCCCGGTTTCAATTGCGCGACGGTAATCAGCCCGTGCCAGGCCGTCAGCCAGCCCACGGGAATCGCCGCGCCCTGCTCAAACGTCAGGTTATCCGGCAGATGCAGCGCGTGCTCCGCGCCCATCAAGACTTTTTCGGCGTGCGAACCGCGCGCGCGACCAAAGACGCGGTCGCCCGCTTTGAAGCCGGTCACGCCCTCACCCACGGCTTCGACCACGCCCGCCGATTCCATGCCCATGACGAAGGGCAATTCCTGGCCGAAAAAGTTACCGGCGCGCATGCGCGTCTCGGCGAAGTTGATGCCCGAAGCTTTGACGCGCACGAGCAACTGCCCCGGCCCCGGCACGGGATCGGGCCATTCTTCCAACTTCATCGCGTCAATACCGCCAAATTCATGAACCACAATTGCTTTCATTTTTGCTCCTCAAGATAACTGCCGCTGATTAACGCGGAATGACGCCGATGAAAGGCCTATCGGCGTTGCTCTGCGTCCATCTGCGGCTAGATTCACGCTGCAATTGCCTCCACTTCCAACCCCGAAGGCAACGGCTTCAATGCTAAAAAGACCAGCCCGGATAAAAACAGCGGCACGACGGCGAAACATGAGAACGCCCAGTTCCAACCGATGTGCCGCACCGCATACGCTACCATTAACGGCCCTAGCGCGCTGCCCAGCGTGACGGCGAATGAACCGCTAAACGCCAGCCCCGTCGCCCGCAAGCGCGTCGGAAAGTGTTCGCCGATGAAGGCGAATTTGACCGCCGCCGTGCCGTAAAAAAACATCGTCATTAGTGCATACGCCACCAATACCGCGCTCCAGGTCGAAGCCAGCCAGAGCAGCGCGAGAAACGCCAGCGTTCCCAGCCAGGCCCAGAGGATGATCGTGTTGCGCCGCGTCAACACGAATTCGCCGACTAAAGCCGCGAAGATGTAACCCAGAATCCCAATGCCGTTAGCGATGCCCGAAAGATAGCCCGCTTGGATGACTTCAAAGCCGCGCGCTTCGTGCAAGTACGTCGGCAGCAAAAACGCCGAACCGCCGTAAGCGATGACGAAGAGAAACTGCCCGAACCAGAGCGTGACGGTGCGCCGCCGCATCTCTGGCGTGAACAATTCGCCTAGGCGTTCAAACGGGCGGCGCTTAGCCAACGCTGCTTGCTGTTGAGCAAAGCGCTGCGGTTCGCGCAAAAAGAAGCGCACCACCAACACCAGCGACAGGCTCAACAAACCCAGCAAAAATACGCCGCGCCAGCCGTAATGCCGTTGCAGCGGCGCGGCCAAAAACGGCGCGATGAACCAGCCGAAGGGATAGCCCGTTTGCAAGAATCCGGCGTACAGGCCGCGATACCGCGCGGGCGCTTCCTCCGCCACAATCGCGCCCGTCACCGGATAGAGCAAGCCGCCGGTGGCAATACTCAAGCCGCGCAACAGCGTAATCATTTCGACGCTACGGGCCAACGAATGCAGGGCGATGATGATGCCCGACGCGACCAGCGCGAATTGAAACATCGTCTTGCGCCCAAATTTATCGGCCATCGAGCCAAGCCAGACAATCAGCACGCTGCCGATCAGGAACGACACCGCCAGGATGCGCCCGGCGACTTCGATGCCGAAGCCGAAGTCTTTGCGCAGCAGCGGCAGCACGTAACCAAACAGCGCCAAGTCCATCTGGCTGGCCGCGTATGCAAGCAAGCAAATCAGGAAGGCGACGACGGGATAGTTTTTGGATTGCTCTGTCATTGACGATTGCTCAGCCCTGGGTACGCACCGCTTCCAGCGTGCAGGCGTGGCGTCAAACCGGCTAATGCTGAAAGGAAACCCCTTCCGGCATCATTACTGTCTGAGGCCCCGGCCGCACGCTGGAAGCGATGCGTACCCAGGGCCTCAATTCGATTTGCCATCGCTGCCAAAGTATTCGCGCGCCGCCACAATCTGTTCGCCGCGAATGTCCCATGAAATCGTCACGCGGTTTTTGTATTCGGCCCCGCGCAAGTGGCCTTCGTTGCGAAACTCGAAGATGAACGTCGTCTCGCTCGCCGCGACGCGCATGACTTCGGTGATGGTCAGACAGCCGCCAAAAGCCTCGGTCACCAAGTGGAAAAACGCTTCGCCTTGGGCCTTGCCAACACTCAGGCCCTGAAACTTGCCGTGCGGAAAATAGAGCGTGAAATCATCGGCCAGCAGTTCAAAAAACGGCGGCCACTCGCCCGTGGCCAACGCCGTTTTGAACAGCGCCAACGCGCGCGTGCCAACCATCAGCACATGCGCGACTTTCACTGGATCGAATTGGATTGGGAGGGAGGGATCAGGATTCGAAAATTGGTTCGTTGACACGGGCGTCATTGAACCAGAGCGCACGCTGTGCGGCAAGCAAATCGAAATCAAAGCCCGCAAAACTAGGGAAAAAGAATTTGCCGCAGAGGCACAGGGACACGGAGTGAACGCAACAGGGTAAGCTTGAGCTCTCTCTTTTTACTCTGCCTGGCTCTGTGACTCTGTGACTCTGTGGCAACCGTCTTGTTCCAACGCCGTGACGGTTATTTGCCGAAAACTTTCAGCAAATTGAATGCTTCGACCGTGAAGCCGACGCTTAGGCTGCGGCCCCGCGCTGCCGTGTATTGGAACGGCTCGGCGTAAAACTTATCGCTCAGATTGTCGAGCGCCAGATTCAGCGACAGCCGTCCGTTCTCGCGATACCATGAATAACCGCCGCGCGCGCTGTAGGTCGTCACCCCCGCCAATGAGCGCATGGTGAAATAGCCGAAGCGCAGGAAGTTTTCCTGCAAGTCGGGATCGAGCCGGTGAATGCGCGTGCGTTGCCGGGCGTTCAATTCGGCGAACAGGCGACCCTTCGGTTCCTGATAACGCAACGTCGTCGAAGCCATAAACGGCACGATGCGCTCAAAGGGCACGTCGGTATAAACCGAGGCGGGCACACCCGTCAGCGGGCAATTCGCGCCGCCCGTGCTGGCCGAGCGCGTCCCGAAGTTGAAAAAGTTGCTGCCGACATAGCTGTTGTACACCGCCTGGCGATCCAGCGCGCAACGCTGCGCATACGTCGGCGTCAGGTCTTGGCCGTGCTGCCAACTCATGTTGCTCGACAGATTGAGCGAACCGGCGCTGCCCAGACTGATCGGCACTTCAAATTCGGTTTCCAACCCTTGCGAACGCGCGCGGCCCGTGTTGCGGCGCTGCACCCAGAAGGCAAAGCCGAAGTTCGTCCCCAACTCTTGGTTGATGCGCGCGGTCACGCTGCCGGGGCCACCCGCCTGCAAGATCGGCGCGCTCTGCTCGATGAAGTTGGTGTAGGTGTTGTTGTAATAGGTCAGCCCGGCGCGGAAGTATTTCTTCGTGACCTTGAGGCCCGTGTCCACATTGACGCCGCGTTCCGGTTTGATATTGGCGTTGGGATAAAACACGAACGCGAACGTGCCTTGATTGAAGACGCGGAAGAAGAAGGTTTCGATCAAGGCCGGAATGCGCACGCTGTTGCCGACGCGGCCAAACAGCGTCACGCCGTTCATGGGCCGCCCGATCAGCGCCAGACTGCCGGTGTGCGCGTTGTTGGTAAAAGACACATCGCCTGTGCCGTTGACGACCGGCGCGATGGGCGTCGCGCCGCTCAGGTCAATGCCGTCGGGCGCGGGGCCGGCGATGGCCGCCTTGCCCCCGGCGAGCGGGAAGCCGGGCGCTTGAAAAACCTTGCTGGTGAAATGGCTGAAACGGTAGCTCAGCGAAACTTTCAGCCAGCGCGTGATGTCCTGTTCATCCGCAAAAAACAGCGCGCTTTCCTGGTTGTAGCTGTCCGCCGTGCCTTTGCCTGCAATGACCGGGATGGCGGTGTTCAACGTATAACCGGCGAAGGGCGAAAAGACCGGCACCGTGCGGCCCGGCGTGCCCGGCGTCGTGTTGTAAACGCTGCTATTCAATTCGTCGCCCGATTTGTCGCGCCAGAATTGATAACCGGCGATCAGGTTGTTTTTCGGGATCAACTGGAAGGTCGCCTGCACGTCCGCACCGTTGGTGACGACGACTTGTTTGTTAAAGGTCAAGGCCGACGGGCGGGTGACCGTTTGAAAGATCGCCTGATTCGCCGCCGTACAATTGGCGGCGGATTCAAACAGCCCGCGAATGCAGGGCGGGCGCACGGCGGGCGTCACGAGCGTGATGTTGTCAATCGGGCGCACCAGCTTCTGATAGTAATAACCACCGGCCAGCCGTTTGAGCGCGCCGCCGAATTCGACGCCGTTATAGCGCGCGCCATACTTGTCGTTCTTCTCAAACGAAGTCCATTGCAGATCGTGCCAATAGGCCGGGGCTTGCACCGGGAAGCCGTAATAACCCAGCCGGTTGTTTTGTGCTTTTAAGCGGATCGAATGCTTGTCCGCCGGGTGCAACCACATATTCCAAAACCCGTTCGCCCCGTGGCTGAGCGAGTTTTGCACCGTCGTGCGCGTGCTGTTTTGCGGCACGCCGAGGCCGAAGTTTTTCACGAAGCTATCGCTGATTTCGAAATCCTGGCGGCTGGTGTTGCTGTTCGACAGATACTTCAATTCATCCTGCTGCTTTTTGATCGCGGCCAGGCCGATGTCGCTGCCGTTGCCCGGATCGCCGAAATGATAGTTGTCGAAACGATAGAGCGTGCCCGACCAATTGATGGCGAATTTGGGATTGGACAGATTGACAGTGACATTGCCTTTGCGCCCGGTTTCGTTGGTGCTGTAGAGGCCCTGGAATTTGCCGCCCAGCAGCCAGCCCTTGTCAGGTCGCGCGGGTTCTTTGGTCGTGAAGTTGACCGTGCCGGTCAGCGAATCGGTGCCGTAAAGCGACGAACCCGCGCCCGCGACGACTTCGACGTTCTCGATGTTAAAGGTGTCAATATAACTGCCGAGCGACGCGCCGAAGGTTTGAATCTCGGTGCGCGAATTGTTGACGCGTTCGCCATCCACGACCAGCAAGACGCGGCTCGCCTGCAAGCCGCGCAGGTTGGGCGAACTGAGCGGTGAGTTGCTATTGAAGACAAACAGGCTCGGCACGTCTTTCAAAATTTCGCCGGGGCTGACCGGCAATTTCTCTTCAATGGTCTGCGCCGTTTCAGTCGAGACGTTGAGCGGCGTATCCTGATCGGCGCTCAAACCGCGCGACGCGGTGACGTTCATCACTTCTTTGATATTGCCGGGCGTCAACTCGAAATTTTCGGTGACGGGCGCGTTCTCGACCTTGATCGTCTTGCCCAGATCGTTATAGCCAGGCGCCTTGACGACCAGCCGGTATTGCCCGGCGGCGACATCGCTGAAGCTGTATTTACCGTTGGCATCGGGGCGCGCCGTGCGCACATTGCTCGCAGCCAGATTGATCAACTCGACCGTCGCGGTGATGACGGCGGCCCCGGCCGTATCGTTGACGGCGCCAGTGACGCTTCCCTGTTGCGCCAGCACGGCCTGCGCGGCAACACAGCTCAATGCGAGTAGCAGGCTGGCGCGCAGGACATGCCATAAAGTTCGTTGCATGGTGAATTCTCCTGTTGAAGGTTTTCCTGCTGTGTGTGCACAGACCTGACGCGGGAGACAGGGAATCCAGGCCCGTAGCAGGAAGATTACAATAAGGGCAAGCTCTAAACTTAGAGAACAGCAGGAATGCTTAGACGGGTGCTTGGGGTAACCCGGCGCTGTCCGCTTTTGGATGACATAACTATCAGACGGTTCTTACGCCGTCACAGTCTCGTGAGCTTTACCAGTATTCGATTACAACCAAAATCAAAGTTTTGGACGGCGAGCCGCCCAGGGTTGCGCCTTTTCAAGCTGCGCGGCCAGCCGAAAAAGCGTCGCCTCATCACCAAAGCGTGCCGAAAACATCAGCCCCAGCGGCAGGCCATCGCGCGTCCATGACAATGGCACTGACATCGAGGGTTGACCGGTTACGTTATAGAGCGACGTATACGGACTGAACTCCGTCACCTCTTTGGTAAAGCTTGCTATGCTTTCCGGCGTTAGGCTCAAGACGCCCAGCTTCACCGGCGGCTTCGCCAGTGTGGGGTTCAAAATAACATCATAGTGCTGCTGGAACTTCGCCATTACCAACCCAACCTGATGACAAGCCGCAATCGCGCGCGAATATGCGATGCTCGTGCTGGCGCGGCCCGCCTGCATCATCGCCCAGGTCACCGGTTCGACATCCTGCTCGGTTAAAGGACGCCCCAACGTTTGCGCGGCGTCATCCAAGGTGCGCGCCAGCGAAACCTGCAAGACGGTCAGAAACGCGGCCCGCATGGCCGCGCCATCCAGCGGCAGCGGCTGCTCTTCGACCGTGTGGCCCAGCGACTCGCACAACTTGGCCGCGTCCAGCGCAGCTTGCTTGCACTCGGCAGCCAACGGCGTCCCGCTCGGCGTTTCGAGCATTAACGCAATCCGCAACTTGCCTGGCGGCGTACCAACCTCTTGCAGAAAAGGTCGCGCAGGCGACGGCGAAAAGTACGGCGAACCCAATTCCATGCCCGCTGTTGCATCCAGCAACGCCGCACTGTCACGTACTGAAATCGTCAGCGCGTGATGATGCGAACAGCCGTTCCAGCCTTCAAACTGCGCCGGCCCCATTGGCACCCGCCCGCGCGTCGGTTTCATCCCGAACAGGCCGCAACACGAGGCCGGGATGCGAATCGAACCGCCGCCATCGCTGCCGTGCGCGGCGGGCAGGATACGCGCCGCCACCGCCGCCGAAGTCCCGCCTGACGAACCACCGCTCGTGCGTGCCAAATCCCAGGGATTGTGCGTTTGTCCATACACGGCGGATTCCGTCGTCGTCGTCAACCCCAATTCCGGCGACGTCGTTTTGCCGAAGATCACCAGCCCGGCCTGTTTGTATCGCTGCACCAGCGTGCTGTCGTAAGTCGCGACTGAATTCCTCCACAAACGGCTGCCCGCTGACGTGATCGTGCCGATCAGATACTGGCCCAAATCTTTTAGCGCAAAGGGCACCCCGTGAAACGGGCCTGGCGGCAAGCCTTGTTTGATTTGCGTTTCGGCCTGGTCAAAGAAAAGCTGGCTAAAAGCATTGAGCTTTGGATTGACCGCTTCTAAGCGCTGCCGCACGGCGTTGAGCAATTCGAGCGGCGTGATCTGTTTTTTGGCAATCAGTGCGGCCAAACCCAGCGCGTCATATTTATCGTATTCGGCGGCCAAGCCGGACAGTCCGCCGCCCAGCGTCGCGCCGACGCCCGCGGCGACAGTAGTTTTGAGCATTTCACGTCTCGGCATTTTCATTTCTCAGGCCGTGCGCGCTGCCAACCGCCGCCGCGCAAATCCGCTGAAGCCATACAGGCAATAGAGCAGCGCAATGCCGTACACGAGCAGCGCCGCCTTGTGATAGCCGGTCAACGCCACCGTGCTGGGGCGTTGCACCAAGACTGCCCAAAACATAAAGCCGATGAAGGCCAGCGTTTCGAGCCAGAAGAGCCAGAGCATCAGCATCTTTTCTCCCACATCGCCGCTGCGTGGGACAAGCTGGCAGCCTTGTCATTACACACATTTTTTGATTTGGCTCGAAGCCAGAATTTTCGAGGTTTCTTTGAGAAAAGTGGCACCTCTCTTGGCTCCGG
>JACPYM010000013.1 GCA_016196035.1 Acidobacteriota bacterium
CCCGGAAGTTGTAACGGTGTATCGAACAAGCAAGGTTGCGAAGTATTGGAGGACAGCAGCATGAAAGTGATTTATGACCGCGAGACCGATACGCTCACGATTATCTTGGCAGAGACCCCTGTGGCTGAAAGCGACGAAGATAAGCCGGGTGTGATTCTGGACTACGATGCTGCCGGCAATCTCGTATCTTTGGAAATACTTGACGCTTCACGCCGCGTAACTTTACCGAGCCGGATTGAGTATCAAGTCGCCCCAATGCCAGCGTTACGTGCAAGCTACAGACTATTCATCGGTGGCAAGGAGATTGAGCCATGAAAATTGCATCCGTCGCTGACGTCAAGGCGCGCTTGAGCGCCTATTTGGAAGAATGCGAGACCACAGGGCCGGTGGTTATCACGCGAAATGGCAAGGCCGTCGCGGTGCTGCTGGCTCCAGCGGACGACGATGACTTGGAACGACTCATCCTTGCGCGTTCCTCACGTTTTCAAGCCATCTTGAACAAATCGCGGCAGAGTCTCAGGGCTGGCCGAGGTCTCTCGCGGAGTGAATTCTGGAAAGCCGTGCGGCAACGCTTCCAGACCACCACCCGCTCTCCATAGAGCGGCGGCCCAACACCGCGTTTAGTCGACCCGCGCTACGCGCTCGTAAAACTGGCCCGTATTGCCCGCATAGGTTTGGGTAAGCAACCGGGTCTTCCCAGACACTCGCGAGCGGCTGATGCCCACCGTTGGCGGCTCACCGACTCATGTCATGAACCACCAACACACGCATACTCTTAAAGGCAGGTTGCTGCTCGAAGCCATTGCATCCAACTCGGATTTATCCACACTCCACAACGCAAATCTGGATGGCTGCGGCTTGACAGCGTTTCCAATCGCTGCTCTGAAACTAGCCAGCCTTTCAGTTCTCAGTTTGTTCGACAATCAACTGACCGACGTCCCGAGTGACATATCTCAACTACGTTGCCTGCAAACCCTGAACATCGCCCAGAATCTGCTCTCGACGATTCCCGACAGCATCGGCGCCCTCGAACATCTTGAAATGCTCGATCTTGGTCACAATCGCCTGTCCGTGCTGCCAGCGTCTTTCTGCTCGCTGATAAACCTCGTCTTTCTATATGTTAGCAACAATCAACTACGCAGCCTGCCCGCTGCCTGTGGCGCTCTTTCCAAGCTCCGTTATCTGAACATCACGGACAACCGCTTTCACGAGCTGCCCGGCTGGATCGGTCATCTCAGCAGCCTGATCGAGCTTCGGGTTTACAACAATTCACTCACCACCCTCCCCGCAGAGATTGGAGCGTTGTCAAATCTCGTTGAGTTACATGCGCACAAAAATCAGATCGCCGCGTTACCTGACTCAATCGGGCAATTATCGTCACTCGCCAAACTCAATCTTCAAGCAAACCGACTGGCCGAGCTGCCAGAATCCATCGGTAATTTAGCCCGTCTGACTGAGTTGGACTTGAGGTTCAACGACATTTCCATACTTCCCTCGGGCATTACCCGTCTGCGATCTCTTGAATACCTCGACCTCCGCGCCAATGCGTTAACCGCTTTACCGGAAGACTTGCATCAACTGTCAAATCTGCGCAAACTCGACCTGCGCTGGAATAGACTGGAGACCTACCCTCCTTGCTTAACCGTGCTCGCCAATCGAGGATGTATTAGAGTTCATTCACAATAGGAGCGTAAATCATGTTACACTCGGCGCCCACGCTGCATGGAGGTGCTGAGTATGGTAATCACCGAGAAGACTCTGCGCGAGAATTCAGTATTGGTCAAGGCCTTCACTGGCTTGCCCGCCGAGGCGTTTTGGGAGTTGGTGAATAAAACGGAAGTTCAACTGCCGGACGCTTCGCGTGAGCGCCAGCGTCATGAGCGACCTGATCGGCAACGAGCAATTGGTGGGGGACGCGACTTTGATCAACCCGTGGCCATTCGAGTGGCCCAGACCTTGACGTACTTGCGCTTGCATATTCCCCAAGAAACGGTGGCCTTGCTGTTTGGCGCCACGCAGACTGACGTGTCGCGCGATTTGCGGCGGCTGTTGCCGCTGGTCTGCCGGTTGCTGCCCGCCCCGGAAGTCTGGCAAGAAGTGGCGGAAGGAGAAACGCTGACGGCGGCCCAAGTCTTGGAACTGACGCAGTTGGCAGACGGGCGGGCGTTGGTCGACGCCACCGAACAACGGGTCTACCGCTCGCAGGACAGCGAGGTACGCAAAGCCCATTATTCGGGTAAGAAGAAGGCGTTCACCCTCAAGACCCAGTTTGTCACCGACGGGGAGCACCACATTGCGGCCATCAGCGAAGCGACGCCCGGCGCCAAACACGACAAGAAACTCAGCGATGAAGTCAAAACCGTCGAGCGGCTGCCGGACGGGTGTGAGGCGGATGCCGACAAAGGCTACCAGGGACTGGCGGATCAGGTGGCGCTGGTCACGGTCCGCAATGCCGAGACGGGGGAGGAGCAACACGTGCCCCGCCTGACGGTGCAGACCCCGATCAAGAAACCGAAGGGGCAAGAGTTGACGGACGAACAGAAAGCGTTCAATCGCCAATTGGGAGCCATTCGGGTGCGAGTCGAGCACTGCATTGGCTGGGTCAAGAATTGGGCGATCATCGCCACGCGTTTCCGCTGTGCCCATTCGATCTACACCCGGGTCATGCAGGTGGTGTGCGGACTGGTCAACTGGCAAACCCAGCGCTGGCAAGCGGCCCAAGCGGCCGCAGCGACCTGACCCGGCCGGTGCTCGTAGTGCTTCAGACCTCTCTGCCGCCCCGAGGGCTGTGCAAAGTACTCGCGTCATCGGCAGTCAAGACTTGCGGCGGCGCCTGAGCAACCCATTGCAAGTGCCGAGGCCGCACCCGACACCGCTCTACCCTGAACCGCAGGGCTGGGAGGCATGGCGGGCTTCAAAATCCCACCCATTTGCGCTTCTTGATGATGCCTACTAAGCCAGGAAGACATTGCTCGTGCTTGGGCCATTATTGTGCATAAACTCTATTGTTTACACTTAACCGTCTCCGTCCGCCGCCGATTCAGAACAACGGATTCGTGGAATGGCGCGGATCGGCGCCGCTGATGCCGAACGTTGGGCCTTGGCGTAGTCACAGCGCACGTTTCCTCGCGAAATTGTTGACAAACAGTCCGGTATCATATACGATACCGGTATGCCAATCTATCAAATCGTCATTGATACCAACATCTGGATAGCCGCCCTTCGGTCAAAGCGTGGTGCTTCCCACAAGCTGCTTTCGCTGATTGACAGCGGCAAATATGAAGCCAACATCTCCGTTCCGTTGGTCTTGGAGTACGAAGACGCGGCCAAACGGCTTGTCGGAGAAATCCCGCTGACCGAGCGCGATATAGATGACATCTTGGACTATATCTGCGCGGTTGCCAACCATCACAAAATCTATTACCTGTGGAGGCCATTCCTCAGTGATCCCGGCGACGATATGATATTGGAGTTGGCCGTCACCGCTGAATGCGACTTCATCGTGACTTACAATCAAAGTGATTTTGTCGGTATCGAGCAGTTTGGATTAATCACCCTGACCCCGAAAGAGTTTCTGCAAAAGATAGGAGTGTTGTCGTGAGTACAATCAGTCTGCGCTTACCCGACTCCTTGCATGAGCGGGTGCGCGAACTCGCTCTCAAAGAGAACGTTTCTATCAACCAGTTGATTACATTGGCACTGGCCGAGAAACTTTCTGCGCTCATGACAGAAGAGTATCTCGGCAAGCGGGCAAAACGCGGTGACAGGAAGAAATTCCAACGGGCTATGGCTAAAGTCGCTGACGTTGCGCCTGATGAGCGAGATAGACTTTAGCATGGGTCTCGCCTTCAAAAGGCATAGGGCGGCCCAAGTCATGGTCCGCGGGGCAATCGCCCCCCTCGCCACCCATTTCGAACCGCGCGTGAGACTCGCTTCGCGGCCTCACACGGCTCCTCAGCGCACAGGTCTTTGTCATAGACACCGTTTGGCGTGGACTTCGTCGTGGCAGTAGTCGCGCAACAACAACTGCCCGCTGCCTCTCCCTGTTTACCTGTTCCCCGCTTTGCAGTACGATGCACTCGACATGACCACGGCTTCCCGCAGCGTCTTCGACCGCGAATTTGCCGAGGTGCGCGACAATTTGCTGCGCCTCGGCAGTCTGGTGGACGCGGCCATCAATCTCTCGATCGTCTGCCTTCGCGAGCGCGACGCCGCCCTCGCCCGGCAGGTGATTGACGACGACGCGGCTATCAACGATCTGCGCTTCAAGATCGAAGAAGAGTGCATGGTGATGATCGCGACGCAACAGCCGATGGCCGGCGATCTGCGCGCCATCGTCGCAACGATGAACGTCGTCAACGATCTGGAGCGCATGGCCGACCACGCCCCCGGCATCGCCAAGACCGTGCTGCGAATGGGCGGCAAGCCGCTGGTGGACATTCCGCGCATGGCCGAGACGGTGCGCGAGATGCTGAAGCAAAGCCTCGACGCATTCCTGAAACGCGACATCGAAGCCGCGCGCGCCAACCGTCACGCCGTCGGCAGCGCCTTGCCGAACACGACCCGATCGGCCAGCGCCTCGATTGCCGGCAGCCGGCCGCCGAACCAGCGCCAGAGCCAGTATTTCTCGAACACGACTTTGCTGAGATGCGAATACCGCGACGGCAGTTGGAGAGCCACAGCCGGATCGGGTTCGGTGTAGAAGTTCCCCGCGCCCACCGCGGCCCGCCCGTAGCCCGTCTCGACGATGCAATAGCCCTCCCCGGAAAACTCGGCCGGCTTGCCGGCGCGCGTGACCTCGGCGACGATGGTGCGCGCCACCGCCTCGGCCTGTCCGTGCGCGAACACGCCGGCTTTGGGCAGGGGCTTGCCGTTCGCCAGTTTGATCATCGTCACGTCGCCCAGCGCGTACACCCGCTCGAACGCGGTCGCCATCGTCCGCG
>JACPYM010000014.1 GCA_016196035.1 Acidobacteriota bacterium
TTCGGTCAGCAGGTTCGATTAGTCTCCTTTACGTGGTCAATCGCCACAACGAGATGATTCAACCTCTGACCTATCTACTCCAGCTACTTTCGCAACTGGAGTTTACCGCCGCACCTCTTACTCATCATGCCGTCTCCTTTGTTTGTGTGGCGATTAGGACGGCAAGGGCTGTGCCAGGTGTAACGGCGCAACGAACTCTATTTCAGTCGCTTTGATGCGGTGGCGGAGGCGTTTTCAGCCCTGAGATGAGGCGTTTTGGAAATCCGTCAGGTTGAGGTGGCGAGACGCCTCTTGTTGCAGCGGCTCCGGTTGGCTGCCGGGCGTTGGCTGCCGGGCGTTGGCTGCCGGGCGTTGGCTGTTGGGCGTTGGCTGTTGGGCGTTGGCTGTTGGTATTGGTTGCACTTGGGCTGGCGGGTCAATTTGTGTTTGGCAATAACCGTGCGCACTGAGCCGCCAGACCGGTTTGCCGCCCAGGCCAACGCCTTTGTGTCTTAGATCGTCTTTTTCCGCGTCATTCATTTCCTCGCTCGTGAATTACTTGCTGATGTTACGCACAGTTTGGCTCAATAAGTGCGTTGACAGCTTCTGCGCGCCTCCGGCGCAGAAAGGCTGTCAATTCACTCGATTTCAATTCGACTGCGTAACATCAATTACTTGCCCGCTTCATCCACTTGCGGCAGACGGCGAAAGCGCAAGTGCGCGAGTTCGCCGGTGGCGGGCGGCGTGGTGTAAAGCTCGACCACGAGCGTCTTGCCATCGTGCGCCAGCGTCCAGCGTTCGCGGTTTGTGACTAGCAGGTGATGGCCTTGCGAAACGATGCTCTGCGCAGTGTTCAATTGCAGTACCTGGTTTTCGCCAATGACGAGCCACTGCGCGCTCAGCTTCAAGGGCGCGCTGCTGTCTGCGCCGCTGCTGGCCTGTTCTTCCGGCTCGCTCAGGTTGAAGTTGACGGTGGGCAAAAACAGCGCCGCCGCCAAGCTTCGCTCATCCATCAAGGGAGGGCGTCTGGGCGCGCGCGGCGGATAGTAGATACCGCGCGCCGAATGCAGACCGAGGCCCTGCTGCGCCGCGCCCCAGGTGATTTCGTTTTCCACACGCAGTTGTTTGTCATCCTGCTTGACGGTCATCGTCAGGGTCAGCACGGATTTCAACGGCTGCGGCAAGTCGGCGGATTGCTCGATGTCCAGCGCCCAGTGGCCTGAAAAATCAGGCCCGCTTTGCGCCAAAACTCGCTGACTCGCCAACAGCGTGGCGATTACACAACTCAACAGCAATGCAATTTTCATCTCACCGCCTCAAGCGTTTAGAAGTTAAAGCGGAAGCCCACTTCAAAAGAGCGCGCACCCGCCGCGCTGCTGGCCTTGTCAAAGAACGGCGAACCCAGCGTGCCGCTGTATTGGCCGTAGTTGACGTGGTTGAGCAGGTTCGTGATTTGCGCGACGAGTTGCAGATTGAAGCGTCCATCGCCGCTATTGCCGCCGCCGCCACGTCCGCCACCGCCAAAACCGCCACCACGACCGCCACCGAAACCACCGCCTGGAGTGCCCATGCCTCTGCCGGCGGGCGGGCCGCCCGTGTCGCCGCCCGCGTCAGTTTGCGCCGCCGCCGCTTTTTCACGATGACCGAAACTGAACGTGCGGCTCAGCCCCAAATTGAAATTGAACGAACCGGGGCCGATAACCGTCACGCCATGCGGGAAATTCGTGGCCAGATAATCCTGCAAAAGCACCGCCGCACCGCCCGGCGCACAGCCAGCAATGCAACGATTGGGAATCAATGAATACAGGCTCGCGGGCAGATTGGAATTGCGGTTGATGCCCGCTGGCCGGTCGTTGAATTGCCCGTCGTTATTTGCATCCAGCCCCGTCGTCAGATTGAACGGCGCACCCGATGACGCAGTCAGGAACGGATTCAGCCGGAAGCCATAGGGCAAAGTTGCGCTGCCGCCGACAAACAGGAAGTGACGGCGATTGGTCGAGGCTGGCCCCCATTCCGAACGCAGGTTGTAATTGTCGGCGGGTAAAGTCAGCGCGCCATCCGAATCGCTCAGCGTGTGCGAATAGGTGTAATTGCTGAAAAGCTGAAAGAGCTTGCCCATGCGGCGTTGCGCCGAAAACATCACGCCTTCGTATAGTGATTTTGCGGAGGCTTCGATTTGATAGATGTCGCCCTGCGTTGGTTCTGGGCGCACGCCGAGGCCAGTCAATGGCGCATTGATGTCGCGCGTGCGGAACTGATGCAAACCGCGCGCGTAAATCAGCGTGACCGAGCCGACCCAGCCGCGCGGCAATTGGCGTTCGACGCTGCCCGTGAAGTTGAGCGTGTAAGGCACGCGCAGCGCCAGATCGAGCGTTCGCGTAATCGTATGTGAAGTGTCAATCGGCGCGCCCACGGCGAAGGGATCGGGCCACGACGGGTTGTGAATCAGAAAGCTCTGCTGCGTCACGCCGTTGTTGCGCAACACGTTCTCGTACAGGTTGTCGGTCAGGCGGCTGTAAAAGATGCCGCCGCCCACGCGCACCGTCGTCTTGTGATCTTTGAAGGGCGACCAGGCCAGGCCGAGGCGCGGCGCGAAATTCAACTGATCATTCACGTGCGTTTGCAACTCGTGCCGCAGCCCCAACGAGACTGTCAGGTTGGGGCGCAAACGCCAATCGTCCTGTACGAACCAGGCCGCCTGATATTGCTTGAAGCGCACCAGCGGATTGCCCTGGTTGATGGTAAATTGTGTCGGCGTCACCAGCGGGCTGGCCGGATCATTCGGGTCAACGTGCGCGCCCGCCAGCACTGCGGCATATTGCGCGAGGCTGGAGAAGGTGAAAGTGCCGTTGAAATTGAGCGCGCTGTTATCGCGGATGTTGTCGTACTGAAGTTGAATGCCGCTCTTGAGCGTGTGCTTCTGTTTCGTCCAGGTCAGGTAATCCTGCCATTCCAGGTTGTCCTGGCGCGTGCGGCTTGGACAGCAAGTCGCGCCGCCACCGCCGAATGCATCGAGCACGTTGATCGCTACGCCCGTCGTGTCGGCGGTCGCGCGGTTGTTTTCGTGTTGATAGCGCAGCCGTGATTCCAGAATCAGGCGCGAGTTGATGATCGAGGTCTCGCCGAGTTGCAGCGTGTCGTTGGTATTGTCGGAATTCGAGCCGCGTTCCGGCAACAGAAAGCTGTTGCCGCCCGTTGTCCCACCACCACCACCACCACCGCCGAAGCGCGCGCCGAATTCGCGGTTCGCCGCCGCTGTACTGAAGAGGTTATAACTAATGTTCAGCGTGTTTTTGGGATTGAGTAAATAATCCAGCCGTGCGCTGAAATTGGTGCTGGTGCTAGGCGCATTGACGTTGGCGACAAACGGTCCGGCCAGCGTGTCAGCGACGACGGTGCTGCTGCCGGTCAGCGTGCGGCGCTCGGCGTTCAGGAAGAAGGAAAGCTTTTTGGCAATCAGCGGCCCGCCCAGATTGAACTGAAAGCGATCCTGACTCAGGTCGGGTTTGGCCAACGCAAAGGCATTGCGGGCATCAAGTGCCGAATTGCGCGCATTGAAGCTGAATGTCCCGCGCCAGGTATCGCGCCCCGGTTTGGTGATGATGTCAATGCGCCCGACGCCGGGCGTCGCGTATTCCGCCGTAAACGGATTATGGTTGATGCGAATTTGCAAGATGGCTTCGCGCGGCGGCAGATGTCCGCCCGTAAAGCCGTCCACGTAAATCTGCGCGCCGCCTTGTCCGTCCATCGCGCCGCCCGCCGCAGGCCCGGCCAAGCCTTGCAGGAAGGCGAGCATGTCATCTTCGTTGTCGGGCAATGTCTGGACGAATTGTTCGTCGAGTACGGTTGCATTCAGATTGTTGTCCGGTTCGACCGAGACACCCGGCTGTTCGGCGTTCACCGTCGTTTCGATCTGGACGGCGGCGACGGCGAGCGTGATTTTCAACGGCGCGTTGGTCGCCGTCAGTTGCAGCTTGTCGGCGATGTAAGGTTGAAAGCCTTTGAAAGTGGCCGTCAGTTGGTAAGCGCCCGGCGCGACGTTGGCAATGACGAATTCACCGGCGGCGTTGGCCGTCACATTGCGCCGTTTGCCATCGGCGGCGGTCAACGTAATTTGCGCGCCGGGGATCACGGCGCCAGTGTCGTCCACGACATGCCCGCGCAAAGCGGCGGTGTTTTGTGCGTAAAGCGGCGCGCTGCACAACAGGCCAAACAGCAAAGCCAGCCACACGCCGTTGTACCAGAGGCCGGTCAGCCTCTGGAGGATATGAGCTTCGTACATGATTCTCTCCTTCTCTCATTCGTGCTTGATTCTGACTTGTTGCGCGAAGCTGTAGCACGTCGCTTCGCTTCCTGATTCGGCAATTACATGAAGCCTGTGCGTAATTCAGTCGCTAACGATCACCGGCTCCGTAGCGATATGTGTCAGATGTCGCTCCGCTGGAGCTTGGGAATTGCGGCACGCTATAACTATAAACAGGCCGCGCCGCTGGCGCTAAAACCCCTGCAAACAGTGAGCGGGAATTACGCACATGCTTCAATTACATTGCCAGTGGCGGCGCTCAGCGCGCCGTTTCACCAAAAGTCTTTCTTGATCGCGATTCTTCCCGTGGTTCGCCTGTCGCGTGGCAGGCGAACCACGGGAAGAATCGGCATTCGTGCGCGCGGATTCCGCCCCGACTCGACCAGACTGCCATGCGCTTTCAAACAGCTTGTCAGAGGGGCAATTGCTCGACATCGCGCACTGCGGCATTGCGGCGCAGTTGTGCGCGCATCAGGCAGCCGCGTGTGAGCTGCACCAATTCCGCGAGACTGCACGGCATGGCACGCTGGGCAGGCAACAGGCCGGCGATTGTGTCAGCGTCGGCCAAGCGGCTGGCTTCGACGAGCACCGGGATTGCCGCGTGCCCTGGCGTTTCGCGTAACGTCTGCAAGATGCTCGCCAGTAACGATGGCCCTACGTCAATGATTGCCAGGTCGTGTTCATCGCCAAACGCGGGCGCGGCGATGTCCGCCGAATCCGCCACTGTGATTGTTACGCCCGCGAACCCCAGCGCGGCAGCCAAGCGCCGCAAACGTTCCGGCGCATCGCTGACCAACAACAGGCGCAAATAAGCGCCGTTGCTGGCGCTCTGTGCGCTGACTGACGAATGGACCGGCGGATGGATTGCGGCGGGACTTGGGACTGCCATAACGCACCTTGCTTGCCTCACTCATGTTTTTCTCCGCCTGTCGCGCGATAACCGGCGCGCGCGCGGACGACTAGGTTGGGCAGGTTGAGCGGCGTCACTTGCACACGAATGCGCCGGTACGCGCCATCGCGCGCCGCGTTCGCCGGGTAATAGCTCAGCGAGTATTGCTGGCGCAGTTCCTCGGCGATTTGCCCGAATGCTTTCTTGAGCTTGCCGCTGGAGTCGGCGTGATAAAGCCGGGCGCCGCTGCGGTCGGCTAGTTCGCGTAGGTATTGCGCCGCGCGCACATAATCTTCGTGCCGCGCGCCGCGTTGTGTGGCCGCTGGATCAAGCAGCCAGCGCCGCCGCCCGCCGCCGCGCGGAAAGGGCATGGGACGATAGATCGGCGGCGGCAATCGGCCACGCCCCATGCCCAACGGCCCGGCCAGCATGCCTTCGGTGTCGTATTGCAGCGGGTATACCAGCACGCCTGATTCTTCGACACGTCCGAGCGTGCTTTGCATCGTCGCGAGTTTGCTGGCCGTGTCCACGCCGTCGGTGAAGAGCACGACGGCTTTGCGGCCCTGCGCCTGGCTGAGGCGTTCAGTGATGACCAGATCAACCGCGTCGTAAAGCCGGGTCGCAAAGCCCGTGTGCGTTTGGCGAATGGCCCGACGCAATTGCTCGCGGTCGCTGGTGAACTCCGCATCAATGTAAATGTCGCTGTCAAAGGACACGATCATCACGCGGTCATCGGCGTGCAGTTGCTCAATGAACGTGAGCGCGGCCTTTTGAATGTCTTCCAGCTTGAAATTCGTGCTGCGCGACGTGTCGAGCAATAGCACGACGTGGAAGGGCGCTTCGACCGAGCGGAAATCGGTGACTTCCTGCTCGACGTTGTCTTCAAACAGGTGAAAGTCGCCCTTGGTCAAGTGCGCGACGTATTTGCCGTCGTGGTCGAGCACGCTGACCGGAATCGTCACCAGCGTGGTTTCAATCCTGATCGTCGCGTTCGGGTCTTGTGTGTCGGGCGGCGTCCTGACGGGTTGTTGTCCGTCGCCGGTCTGGGCGAGCAAAGAGCCGGATGCCGCGAACAGCAGCAGTGCCACGGTGGCGGCGCGCGCAAAAAAACGAGGGTTCATCGGGGTTCTCCACTTGGAATGGCTACGAAGCTGTCTGCCCGGCTCATTGTTTCGTAAAGGCGAGCGTGGTGTTCGTCGTGCCGTTGGGGCCGTTGATGCTGCGTTTGATCTTGAGCGTCTTGCGGCCGTCGGCCAGTTCCCAAGTTTCGTCCTCTTTCGGTCAAAGTTTTGATTGGCAACGGGCAGGCGGGCGTCAAGCTGCCGGTTGACGTCCGCCTGGCGTTACCACGCGACACCACGTCACTGAAGCGTGACAGTAGTGACGTTACTCGTGAAACCGTTCCGCTGGTTAAGACGCCCACCCGCCTGCCGGACAGCAAGCGGGTGGCGGAATGTACGGCCTTAGAACTTGAACTTCACGCCCAGGCGCAGCGCCGCCGGGAACTGGAAGATCGTGCCCTGACCATAGAACGGATTGTCCACTGCGGGCACGCCCGACGCGCCGCTGTTGATGCGCAAGGTGGTGTCTTGCCGGATGGCGCGCTGCTGATTGGTCACGTTGAACCAGTCCAATTGCAGCTTCAAATCCTTGCCTTCCTTGATGGTGATCGGATAGGAAAGACCGAGGTCCAGGTTGTAGGTGACCGGCGTGCGGTTGCTGCCGGTGAGCGGATTGATGGCCGTGCCGCGCGGCACCGCGAAGCCTTCGTTGTTGCCGTAAACCGGGTGCGGAATCAGCGCGTCGAAGGGAATCCCCGATTGTGCGCGGAAGGAAGCGCTGGTCATCAGCTTGAAGGGCCAACGATAACTGCCATCCACCTTGAACTGATGCGGACGGTCGTTCGGCAGCCGTCCGTACATGTTCGTCAGCAAACTGACCAGATCGAACAGCGACGTGATATTTGGGTCGGATTGCCCGTTGTCGTTGCGGAACAGACCCTCGTAATTGCCGATCAGGCTGGAATAGACATAGGAGCTAATCATCTGCCAGTTGTCGGTGAAGCGCTTGGTCGCCGTGAATTCGAGCGCGCGGTAATAGCGGCGCGCGTGCCCGAAGCAGCCGATGTTCGGGTCGCTACAGGCTTTCTGTTCGGTCGAACCCGCATAGTTGCGGCCCGGATTGAAGAGGAAGTAATGATCGCCATCGTCGAAGGAACCGTCTTCGATGACGTTGGCCTGCGCGCGATAGATGCCGCGCAGGCCGAAGGTCAGGCTGCGGGCCAGTTCATATTCAGCGCCGAGCGTGTATTCATTCACGGTCTGCGGACGCAACCCCGGATCAACCGGCGTCGCATCGCCACCGAGGTTGCCGAAGTCGGTGAGTGTCGTCGAGCCTGCCGGCGCATTCAGTTGATTGACGCGGATGTTGTAATCCGTCTGCACCAGATTGCCGCCCGCGCGGACGTTGATGTCGAGCGGGATCGGTGTTTCCAGGAAGCGCGCATAATTGGCAAAGACCTTGCCCTTGCCCCGGCCCGTGAAGTCCCACACGAAGCCCAGCCGTGGCTGCATGTCCGGGAAGAATTGATTCAGCTTGATATAAGTCGTGTCAAAACTCCTGGCTTGCTGGAAATCCCAACGCAGCCCCAAGTTGAGTTGGAGGGTTCGGGTGATCTTAAAGTCATCTTGCACATAAGTGCTCTGGACGTTGCTCACCGTCGGTGTGCCGCGCGTGTTGAGCCGGAAATCACGTACACCCACCGTGCTCAGGATGAGAAACGGGTTGGTGATGGTCGCCAGATCAACCGTGCCCACCGACACCGCCGTGATGCCGCTCCCAGTAAGTGCGCCGCCCGTCAGCAGCGCCGTGCCGCGCGCGGCCACGGTCGTATTCGGGCAGACCAGGTTGCTGCCGCTGACCTGGCAAATCAGCCAGTTGTTGGTCACGCGATAGCCATTGAAGATGCCGCTGGTCGGCGCGCTGAAATCGCGTGTCGGCCCGGTCGAACGGGTGTTGATGTTGTAACGGTTGTCGCTGTATTCAAACCCGTATTTGAGGCCGTGCCTGCCGAAATCGTTTTGCAGCCGAAGCGCAAACTCATAACGATTGCGGCTCTGGTCTGAGATCAGACCGAAGCCTTGCCGGACGTAGTTGCGTTGCACGCTGCCGCCCGTGCCGTTGATGTAAGCCAGCGAGAGCAAGCCGCTGCCCGAAGGCACGGTGACCGTTGTCGTGACCGGCGCGAGCACCTGATTGTTGTTCAGGATGGCGAAGTTGTCGGTGATCAGTTCCGTGCCCGCCACCGCATCGTTGGGAATGGTATTGGCCCGCTGCAAGTGCGCGCCGAAGGTGAATTCGCCGATGAAGTTGGGCGCAAAGGTGGAATTCAAGCGCACCGCGTAATTCTGGCCGCCGCTCTGGATCGTGCCCAGGAAGCTGTTGGGGTCGGCGCCAAAGCCGGAGTTGCCGAACAGGAAGCCTTCCTGCCGCGTGTAATCGCCGAAGGTCGAAAAGGTCAACACGTGCTTCTGACTGATACCGTAGGTGATTTTGCCGGCATAGAAAGGCGTGGTGATCTTGTTGCTCGCATCCTGTTTGAACGTTTGCGTCAGGAAATGATTTTCGCGCCGCTGTGGGTTGAACGCGCCAAAGAACCAGAGCTTGTCCTTGATGATTGGCCCACCCACATCAACGCCGCCATCGAGTTCGGAAAATCCGTTCGGAGCCGAGCCGGTGGACGGAAAGCGCTTGGTTTCGCGCACGAAACTTGAGGGGTTGCCAAAGAAAAAGGCGTCGCCGTGAAACTGGTTGCTGCCGCTTTTGGTGATGACATTGAAAATGCCGCCGGTCGTCTTGCCGTACTCAGCGTCATACGCGCCGGTCTTGATTTCGACTTCCTGCACGAACTCGAAAGGCAGGTTCGCGCCCGAACCGCCAAAGGCCGGGTCGGTCGTGCTAACGCCGTCGAGGATGTAGTTATTCTCAGGGCCGGAAGAGCCGCCGACCGATGGGTCGCGGTCACGCCCCGAAGCATCGCGCAACCCCGAACGCGCCACTGTCGGCGCAATCGTGTAAAGGGATTGCACCGTGCGCTGGGTCGGAAAGTTCGAGAACTGGTCGCTCGTGACATCCGCCCCGGTCGTGTTGCTGTTGACGTCCACCGTGGCCGCACCGGCGACCACGTCAACGACCGCCGCCGCTCCCTGCGCTTGCAGCTTGATGTCGCTGGTCGAAGTTTTGGAAAGATTCACCTCCACGCCCGACTGGGTGAACTTGCCGAAGCCGCTCGCGGCTTCGACTGTCAGCGTGTAAGTGCCGGGCGGCAGATTTGAGAACCGATAGTGGCCCTGCCCATCGCTGACCGCCGTCTGGGCACGGATCAGGGTGGCGCTCGAAGCTTTGATGGAAGCGCCTGGCACCACTGCGCCTGCCGTGTCGGTGACGGTGCCTTCGAGCGTGCCGGTCGTGGCGGTTTGGGCCAGGGCTGTTGTGGCGCATGCTCCGAAACAGAAGGCCAACAGGATTGGCAGCATCTGCGTGAGCGTTTTCCTGGCAAGTAAAACCCCGCGCCACTTGCGCAGGGTGGGTGTGGTCTGCTGGTCGTGTCGTGTTGGCCGCAGATCGTTGAGGATGTTCTCACTTTTCATAGCTCAAAAACTCCTTCTCAAAACGGATGGTTGATTGCGACTCAGGCTGCGTTAGCCCAAGCGACGCGCTTTTCAAACGCGGGTCTGTTCCAGCTTTAGCCTGCGTCCGGCGTGTCGTGGTATGGCATGTCTTCCAATGGTCTTTGCCAATGATTCCTGTCTGCCCGGCAGGCGTGCTCGGGATGCGTTGAGCAGCGCACGCCTGCCGGTGATTCTGGCTCAGACAGCTTGTTGCCTGTGTGGTTCGCGTCCCGCCAACCCGCAGCCAGAACCAAATTCGTTATCCAGTGCTACACACTGCAAAGAGACGCACACCGGGCCGCGCAGTTTGTCGAGTTTTGTCAAGACGGGTTAGCCCTTCTTCACCTTGATCTGCTTGTGTGTTTTTCCAACGTCGCAGCAACAAAACAGCCTCATCAACGCCTGCGCCTGCACTTTCGCCACGTTGGCGGCGGGCCGCCGCGCAAGCAATTCAAAGATTTGGACGCTGGCACACACGTTGCGAAAGCAAACCGCACAAGCACAACCGCAAGGGCTTCTGGCTAATGTGCAACGCGAAACAAGCAGGTTGGAGTGGCAGGCGCGGTCTGGCAGGTGCGGCCTGGCGAATGCATCGCAAGAAGTAACCGGGTAAGAGCCCCGGCAAAACGGGCAGCAATATGGCAAATCAAATTCTGATCATTGATGATGATGCCGAACTCTGTGGCATGGTCAAGCAACAGCTTGAGCCGCAAGGCTTCACGTTTAACTGTGTGCGCCGTCGGGAGCAGGCGCTGGCGCATGTCACGGCCGGCAACTATGCCTTGATCCTGCTCGATGTCGCGTTGCCGGGCATGGACGGCTTTGAAATGCTGGGCTGTTTGCGTCTGCGCGCGCAGGCGCCGGTTTTGATTGTGACGGCGCGCGGCAGCGCGGCGGAACGCATTCGCGGGTTGGAACTCGGCGCCGATGATTACCTGACGAAGCCCTGTGACCAGCGCGAACTCATGGCGCGTATCCACGCGCTGTTGCGCCGGGTCACGCCGCTGCCCGCCGCTGCGCCGGAGCAAACCGCACCGGCTGCGCGGCTGGCCGTCGGCGATCTCGAACTTGAACAAGGCGCGCGCCTCGTGCGTTGCGCCGGCAAGCTGATCGCAACCACCCCGGCGGAGTTTGATTTGTTATTGCTGCTGGCGCTTTCGGCAGGCGCGAGCGTCTCGCGCGAAGAGCTTTCTTTGCGGGTCAATGGCCGCTCCGCCAATCCGTTTGACCGCAGCATTGATATGCACGTCTGTAATCTGCGCAAGAAACTCGGCCCCGCTGCCAACGGGCTTGAGCGTATTCGCGCGGTGCGCGGCGTGGGCTATTTTCTGACGCGCGCGCTGGGAAATTAATTCTTCCTGTAAATCTTTCGGGGTTGCCGCCGCCCTGACCTGAATTTGGCGTGCCGGGGCAACTCAGACTAAGCGCGGCGCACTGGGACAGTATCGCGCCCGTGAGCAAGCGGCACCGCAGGTTTGGCGCAAGGGGTCAACGTGCCAGCCGCCGCTTGCTCACGCGCGCGGTACTGTCTCGTTTGCTTTTCCCTGGCCCTGCCCCCGAATTATTTACAGGCAGAAGTAAGTGGCCGGCGAAATCAGCCGTCGGCCTCGCCTTCCGCGCGCCAGGAACTCGCCGACGCTGGCATGGGCAACACTGTCTCGCTGGCGGCGAAGCTCCGTGCTGTCGCCAGGCTGGTCAAGGGCGCGTAATGGACGCAATTGCGCCCCTGTTCTTTGGCCTGAAAAAGGGCCTCATCGGCTGCGCGGAAGAGCGCTTCACTCAAGGCGAGCGGTTCCTGCTCCGGCGTCAGCACAGCGGTGACGGCCCCGATGCTGGTGCTCAGCGTGCCCGCTGGAAAAGTCAGTCCGACGAGTGTAGGGGCAAGCGCAAGCAGGGTTAGGCGGATGCGGTGCGCTGTTTCCAAGCCCGATGGCGCCGGACAGCGCGGCAGTGCAATGACGAATTCATCGCCGCCGTAACGGCAGGCCACGGCGTCAGCCGGAATTTCTTGCGCGATGATTTGGCCGAGCGTCTGCACCGCCTGCGCGCCGGCCAGATGACCGTGCCGGGCATTGAGCGCCTTTAACCGGTCAAGGTCGAGCACCAGCAATGTCAACGGCGTGCCCGCTTGAATCGCGGCCCTGCACAGCGCCGCGTAACGAGCCTCGAAGGAACGCAGATTATGCAGTCCGGTTAGATCATCCGTATGCGCCAGCCGCCGCATTTGATCGGCATCTTCGACTAGCCGCGCCGTCACCCAACCGACAGCCAGAAAGATGGCCAGCCGCAGCGCGTCGCGTTCGATAAAGTGCCAGTTCAGCGAATGCTGATTGGCTAGGTAATAGAGCAACCCCGCCGCCGCCGCCGTCAGCCAGCCGCCGCGTTGACCGAACCGGACCGCCGCCAGGATGATCGGGAAATAATAGAAATGGTGCACCGGCAATTCGCCCGTCACACGATCCAGCCAGGCCACGCTCAACAGCCCCAGCCCGACCAGCAGCGCGATGCTCCAGCCGGAGCGATTCTTCATTTGTGCGGCGAGTGTGGCCGTGCGCGGATGCGCGCTGGCGGTCAATTTCATGTATTCTCCTGCCGGAACCGCAATGAACTATTGCCGCGCGTTGCTGTTGCACCAAGAACGCCCACAGCCTCTTTGAAATTTGCCCAACGATTTGCCCAGCAATTTGCCTGATGATTGGCAAGCCGAATGCCACAAGCTAAGCTGACGGTACCTTGCGGTTATTGGGAGGGATTGCAACCTTATTGCAGCGTGACTGTCGAAGCACAGCGCGCGTCCGCCTGGCTTTTCCGCCTCACGCGACCAGGCATTTGACCACTCTGCCACGCTGAGGGGGCTTGTTGGCCGTGGTTTTAGGCGTGCTCGCGTGGCCTTTGATTTGCACTTGGCGTGCGGGGAAAGGTTTATTTTTCTGATGTGGAAAAATCGTCCGCTGCGGTTGCACACCAAAACGACGTTATTGGCTTCGGTCATTTCGCTGGCGGTCTTGTTGGCGGTCTTGCTGGCGGTGAACGCGCGGATGGTCAGTTTGGTGCGCGCTGAGGAACGTGCTTTGGCGCAATTGCAGGCCGTCAGCGTGGCCGAACAGATCAGTTTGCTGCCGCTGCCTTATGACGAGAAAGACCTGGGGCAGGCGCTGGCCCAGGCCCATCGCGCGCGCCCCAATGTTTTGGTGGTGCGTTTCTGGGAGCGGCGCGGCGAAACCTTTGTCGAGCGGCTGGCTTCGGTGGGGAGCGCGGCGGCGCAACCGATTCCGGCTGACGCGCAGGCCGCGTTACTCAAGGGGCTGAATCCGGCCAGTCATGACGATGCCTCGACCGATAGCGATGTTTATACGATGGAGCCGCATTACGGCGTCTTTGCGCCCGTGACGGCCAAGGGCCGGATCAATGGCGCTGTTGAAGTCATTGAAAAACTGGAAAGCGTGCCGTCGCTCGTGCGGCGCTATGCCCACACGGCGGCCTGGCTGGCGTTGTTGGGCGTGTTGCTCACCACGGTGGCGATTTATGTGCTGTTTCGGTATCTGGTCTATCGCCCGATGCGCGGCTTGCTCTATGGGATGGCGCGCGCCAAAGCCGGCTCTTTGGCGGTGCAATTGCCCGTCACTTCGCAAGACGAATTCGGGCGTCTGGCGCTCGGCTTTAACCGGATGATCGAACGTTTACGGGCGCTCACGCAGGAACGCGCGGCCCAGCAGGAAATCTTGCAGCAGCGCGTGCACGAGGCCACGGCGGAATTGCAGGAGCGCAACGCCCAACTCGCCGAGGCCAATCGCGAACTCTATCAGACGGCGCGCCGCCTGACGCAAATGGAACGCCTGGCTGCCGCCGGCCAAACCGCCGCGCAATTCGCCCATGAAGTCGGCACGCCGCTCAATTCGATCAGCATTCACGTGGAATTATTGCGCGCCGCGCTGGCCGCCCATCCCGAAGCCGCGCGCCGCACCGAAATCATCGGCGAACAGCTCGAACGCATCGAACGCATCGTGCGCCGCATGCTCGACCGCACGCGGTTGGAAGAAGCCGTCCTGCAACCCCTGGCGCTCACGCCCTTGCTGGAACAGATTTGCGAGACGACAGAGCCGACGCTGCAAGCGCGCGGCGTGCAATTCGTCAAAGCGTTTGCCGGGAATTTGCCGCTCATCCTGGGCAATGCCGATCATTTGCAGCAAGTCTTTTTCAATCTCATCAATAACGCGCTCGACGCCATGCCGGCGGGCGGCGTCTTGGAATTGCGGGTCAAGCAGTCAGGTGAGCAGATTCTGGTGGAATGCCAGGACACCGGTTGCGGGATGGCTGCCCAAACGCAGGCGCGCATCTTTGATCCGCTTTATACGACCAAAGGGCGTGGGCAGGGAACCGGCTTGGGGCTGGTGGTCGCCAAACAGGTGATGGAAGAACACGGCGGCAGTATCAGTGTCACCAGTGCGCCCGGTGGCGGCGCCAATTTTTGCCTGCGGTTTCCGGCGGCTGCACAAGACAACAGTGAAACAGCGTCCGCTGTGGCAGTGCATGGCGCAGGCAAAGGACAAGCATGAAAAAAATTCTGGTTGTAGACGATGATCGTGTTTCGTTGGATGCGCTCAAGGAAATTCTGGCCGCGCAGGGCTGGGAAGTGCACACCGCACAGACGCCCCAACAAGCCGTGGCGCTGTTCGCGCGCGGCGGCTTTGATCTGGTGGTCAGCGACATCAATCTCGAAGCGGCGCAATCCGGCCTGGATTTGCTCCAGCAATTCCGCGCGGCTTGCCCCGTCATTTTGATTACCGGCTTTGGCACGTTGGAGACGACGGTCAAGGCCACGCAAGAGGGCGCGTGGGATTTGATTTCGAAGCCCTTTAAGGTCAAAGACGTGCTGGCCGTCGTGCAGCGCGCGCTCGAACACAGCAAAACACCCATCACTGCGCCTGAGCCGCCCTCTTTTCAACTCGAAAAAAACGGGATGGTGGGCCGCGCCCCGGCCATGCTCGAACTTTACAAAGAGATCGCCCGCGTCGCGCCCTCACGCTCGACCGTGCTTATCAACGGTGAATCCGGTACCGGCAAAGAACTCGTGGCGCGTTCCATCCATCAACACAGCCAGTGTGCGCAAGGGCCGTTTGTGCCCGTCAATTGCGGTGCGCTAACCGAAACGCTGCTCGAAGCCGAACTCTTCGGTTACGTCAAAGGCGCGTTCACCGGCGCCCACACCGACCGGCGCGGCCTCTGGGAAGAGGCGACGGGCGGCACGCTCTTTCTCGACGAAATCGGCGAAATCAGCCTGGCCATGCAGGTGAAGTTGCTGCGCGCCTTGCAGGAGAAAGAGATTCGCCGCGTCGGCGCCACGCGCAACGTGCACGTAGACGCGCGCGTCGTCACCGCCACCAACCGCGAACTCAAAAAAGAAGTCGCGCAAGGCCGCTTCCGCGAAGACCTTTATTACCGGCTGAAAGTGTTCACCCTGCACGCGCCCGCCCTGCGCGAACGCCGCAGCGACATCCCCCTGCTCGCCGAACGCTTCCTGCAAGGCGCGCAGGAAAACGCCGCGCGCACGGGCTTGAAACTGACGGAAGAAACCCTGCGCACCCTCGTGGCCTATGACTGGCCGGGCAATGTGCGTGAACTCGAATCGGCCATTGAATACGCCGCCCTGCACGCGCACGGCGCCGAGCTTCAACCCGTTGACTTGCCGCCAGAATTGCAAGGCGTCGAAGTGCACGCCGCCGCCCACCGCTCCCCGCTGGCCGCGCTCTTTGATGACCTGCCGACACTGGACGAACTCGAACGGCGCTACCTCTTGCATGCCTTGGCGGTCGTTGGCGGTAGCAAAACAAAAACGGCCGCCGTGCTCGGCATTGACCGCCGCACGCTGTATCGCATGGCCGAGCGCTTCAAAATCAACCTGACCGAAGGAGAAGAAGACGCGCCGAGTGCGTAAGTTCGTTTTGCGCCGGGCAATTGGCTACCTTCGGTTTCGATCTTCCCTGGCACCCACTCAATAACGAATCTGAGGCAGCCCCTCAGTGCTCAACGCCTTTCGGCATCAATGAATCATCTCAATCTCATGCGCGCAAACAATCCGCCTTTCGTCCCAACTATTCTTTTTCCAGCAGGCGCACTTCCAATTCCAGCAACCGCGCGCATGGCAGCGAATAGCCAATCACCAGATGTTTCAAATGATCTTCCTTGCGGCGTTCGTATAACTCAATCAGTTTGCGTTTGCCCACGTCCGACAGCCACACCTGCTGCCCGGCGATTTGGAAGTCGGCCTCCGCGTCCCATTGCCGCCAGTTAATCGAAGTGATGACCGGCAAATCCACCACCGGCACGGCTGCGCAGGGTGGTTGACAATTCACCCCCGCACACGCGGGGACGCTTGCCTCTGCCAGCGTAGCATTCATGCTAGTAACGGTTCACCCCCGCACACGCGGGGACGCTGACGAGCTTCTATCACATCAGATTGTAGTACCTCGGTTCACCCCCGCACACGCGGGGACGCTGGCTGCTGTCACCAAATTTTGTTTAGCTTGCGTCGGTTCACCCCCGCACACGCGTGGACGCTGGTGTGAGAGATGCGGTACGACCAAAATGGCTGCGGTTCACCCCCGCACACGCGGGGACGCTTCTGGTAACGGTTGCGCGGCGGTTGCGCAAGTGGTTCACCCCCGCACACGCGGGGACGCTGCGAGCAAGCGCGTGGGCGCAACGCGCGCACGCGCTTCACCCCCGCACACGCGGGGACGCTGACGCGCGCGTTGCCGGTGGTGGGCCAGAAGCCGGTTCACCCCCGCACACGCGGGGACGCTGATATCAATTTAAGACTTTTGGTTCCAATGGAAGGTTCACCCCCGCACACGCGGGGACGCTGTGCCACCAGTAGCCCGCGAAGATTACGGCAAGCATTCACCCCCGCACACGCGGGGACGCTGTACCAGTCCCCCTCCCACGAATCGCCAAATCCGGTTCACCCCCGCACACGCGGGGACGCTCACAGCCCAAAACACCAGCGCGGGGAACGAACGGCATAACGCCGGTTCACCCCCGCACACGCGGGGACGCTGCGGATATAATATGCAAACACGTTGACGCGGGAGGCTCACCCCCGCACACGCGGGGACGCTGCTTTGGTTGCCCTGGAAGAACAGCGATTGATTCGGTTCACCCCCGCACACGCGGGGACGCTGCGGCGTCCGTGCATACAATGGCGACCGTCCACGGTTCACCCCCGCACACGCGGGGACGCTGCACCGCGCGCCAGGGAGATCGCTAAGCCTGCCGGTTCACCCCCGCACACGCGGGGACGCTGAAAAGATTCGATTACTGAAGAAAGACGGTGGCGGTTCACCCCCGCACACGCGGGGACGCTCGAGCACGCGCACGTGGTTGAAGGCGAGGTTCCGGTTCACCCCCGCACACGCGGGGACGCTGAACTCGCCATCATGCTGGCTATTACCAATAACGGTTCACCCCCGCACACGCGGGGACGCTCGAACTGATACGCATCTCGTTGATCGGATACCCGGTTCACCCCCGCACACGCGGGGACGCTCAAGCGAGCGCGTCCAGAATGCCCTGCTGCGCCGGTTCACCCCCGCCCACGCGGGGACGCTCGCAAACAGGCACGAGTGGACGCGGGCGCGCCCGGTTCACCCCCG